>DBGCIZ010000076.1:0-8880 GCA_048355355.1 Christensenellaceae bacterium
GTTCGCACCCTTTCTCAAGAGTGCTTCCCTATCTTACCACCCTCTTCCCTCCCCTGTCAACTACTTTTTTAAAAAATTTAATACGATATAGGGAATTTCCCCATATCTCCCCTTCATTCCGTGTCAAATTGTGCTTTTTACAATCTTTTTTACGCGAACTGCGGGGTCTGTACAGTGTTCCGCGCAATCTTCCGTTTCATTTGCGCATTTCAGGCAAGCTCTATGTTTTCCCTGCTGCCCTTCTCGTTGCGTCTCTGTATGAAAAAAAGCCCTTCCGGGCTTTCTTCACGGCAACCGAATTGCCATATCATCTACTTTTTCCACCTTCACAATGGACAGCGGGTGGTTTTCCCATTCCTGCGGGACATCCTGCAAGACGCAGAGAAACAAAAGCAATAAAAGCAAAACGATAAACAACTGCCCAAGGTATTTTCTCATCCTCCGCCCCCGAACTAAAGTCTCCCCTCCTTAGCAACGACGAATCATCCCCCTCTATTTCAGTAAAGATATTTACTAAAATCAATAGTAAATATCTTTACTACAGTAAAATAAAAAAAACGATTCTGAGGTGCATCCATTTGAAAACATACTTTGAACGTCTCCGCGGACTGCGGGAAGATAACGATATTACACAGGAGCAGGTGGCAAGGGTGCTGGGGACGTCCCAGACCATGTACGCCCGCTACGAACGAGGCGCCAACGAGCTTCCGCTGCGCCATCTAAAGGTTCTGTGCCAGCTGTTTAACACCTCGTCTGACGATATTCTCGGCGTCGCCCTAGACCCTCACCGTCCTAAGGGACGTGTTTCCGCGGCATTCCAGCGGCAATGTCGGGCTGAAAAACGGCGGCGCGAGCCTTAAAAACCAGCGGCTACCGCCTATACCTTGTCCTAATCTTGTGCTCCGCCGTATCTTTCAGCCAGGGCGACTAAGCGCACACCTGCCTTGTTGCCATACATATGACTTTTGAAGGCGCAGGCCTCCGATTTCATCGAAAAAATCTTCTTTCACATGCCTACAGTGGCGATGCACATGTCTTATAGAGGATCCGCCCTCTTATCTTCATTCTGTTTCTATCTCCTGCCAAGCAGTCTCCCCTTACATAAAAAATAAGAATGCCCGAGGCAGAGAAGTTCTCTTCTCTGCTCCCGGGCTGCCAGACTTTCCTCATCTCATTTTTTTAAAAGGTGGCGGAACACACTCTGGTAGACCTCCAGTGCATTCCTGCGCCAGCCTTCGGCAATGCGGGCTGCCTCTGCCTTCGATGTGGTCAGCAGACTCAGCTCAAACGCGGGGACATCCTTTTCCATCAGCTTTAGGGTGACACGGAACTGGTTTTCGCCAATCTGCAAATATTCGGCAAACAGCTGGGATTCCAGCCTGAGCCTATCCTTATTTTGCCTGGCGTATGCGTCAATAGCCTCCCGCTTGCTGAAGGGAAGCTCCTTTTGAAACAGCTCCAGAGTAGAGGCTCCCACTGTGCTGACGGAATACAGCCCCCCGACTACGCTTTCCCTCCTCTGCGCCAGCTGGCTGGAGACTAGCTCCGCCAGATTGCTCTGTACCTCAAACGTGTTCATCAGGGCCAGCGCACCGGCCATTTCGATAAGCTGCTCATCCAGCAGGGGAATGGCGACTGCCTTCATGGCATAGAGAAGAAATAACTTTTGTTGTTCTGGTTTGACGGTACGGCCCATGCTTTCCTTACACTCCATTGCTATGTTATACTAAAATTATACCACAATTCCTTGCAGGCCAAAAGGGGAACGCAATGATAGACAAAATACGAAAGCGAATGAAGTTTGAGCGGATGGATTTATTCGGGACGGCTTATCTGGGCCAGTTGCTGCCAGAGGCCCTGGCCCACATGCCCTATGCCATTGTGATTGGCGTCCGCATGTCTGAGGCCGTGGTGGATCAGATTACGACTGGCCCCACCCACATCTATTTTCATAATTACAGGACGGCCAACGCCGTGCTGGACCGCTGCACCTTCCTCATTGTGTCCATGCTGATGGAGGGCGGATACCGTGGTATGGCCGTGCCTGCCTCACAAACAGTCGACCGGGACAGCATCCGCGGATTGGTCTCCCACAAAATGGCTGCGGCCGAGGCCGGCTTGGGCTATATCGGCAAAAGCGCCCTGTTTATCTCCAGCCGCTTTGGGCCAGCCGTCCGCCTGGCAACTGTGTTGACGGATTACCCTGCCGCAGAGCAGAAGTCCAAGCGAATGCCTGCGGATTGCGGCGGCTGCACTATTTGCCAGAAGGCGTGCCCTGCCGGGGCAATTTCCGGCAAAGGCTATGTCCCCGGGATGGCGCGGGAGGACTTTTTCGATGCTGCCCTCTGTTCCAGCTACATGAAAAAAGCCTTTCAGCACGTGGGTCGTGGCGCAGTTTGTGGCATCTGCATGGCGGTCTGTCCGAAAAGAAAAGAAATTTTTTAAAAAAAGACTTGTTTTTTAGAGATGACCTGTGTATAATAGGCATTACGCGAGGGATTATAGCTCAGCTGGTCAGAGCGCTACGTTGACATCGTAGAGGTCGTTGGTTCGAGCCCAATTAATCCCACCAAAACCTGGGGTGCTAGCTATGCCTAGATTTTAAACCCACAGTATGTATAAGAGGAATTCGCGTTCATTGACGGGGATGTATGCTCGCATTTATGTGAGAAACGCAAAGTCAATGGCAGATATCCCACCTGCCGAGCGGCGGGTTACAAACTGGGCAGGCGACACTTCGGGGCCTATTTTCTAGCGGAATTGTGTAATGGTAGCACCTACGACTCTGACTCGTATTGTCTAGGTTCGAATCCTAGTTCCGCTGCCAAAAGAAAAAACTGATAGCCATAAGGTTTATCAGTTTTTTCTTTTCCTGTCTCCGTTGTGTTTCGGGTACTTGCCTGCCTTTTCGCTGATACTTTGCCGCAAACAGCAGTTCTTCCATCGCCCCTCGCCCTCCTCTTTATATGCGCTTATCCAATCGCAATCATATTGCCGCTGGGCCCTAGCATACAGAACTCCTTCTCCCCAAAATGCTTGAGCGTTGTTCTTGGAGTACTTGGCCTTCGTTTCGTGCAAGTTCTATGTTTTGCAGATATATCCCAACTTTTTCTTTTTCACCTCATAACAACGTTAAAATCTTGCTCAGACATTGCTTCTACCTGTCAGTATGTTCTTATAGAAGATTTGATAAAGCGCAAGGAACTTCTGCTTTTTGCAGGTGGCGCGAGGCATTGAGTATACTCCTTATTCTTATTTCGACTAAGTAGAAGCTAGCTTTTCAGCTTCTTCTTCAATTAACTTTACCAATTCATATGGGTGCATATTGAAAGCTAGCGCGATACGCCAAACGGTTTCAAAATTTGCTTTCTTATCCCCGCTTTCAATCATCGCTAAATGACTTCTTGCAAGCCCAGCGAAACCGCTAAAAACTTCCTGTGACAGCCTTCTGTCTTTCCTTAATTTTCGAATCACTCTACCTACTGCACAATTATTAAATTCTATCATCGTAGACATCTCCTATTCTTAGAGTAAAGAAAAAACACAAAATAGTTGTCTCCGATAATAGACATTTCATTAATTGTATGCTATGATAGACAAAAAGAATGTTTTCTTTATCAAAAGGGGGAAATGATGCCTAAAGCCGCAACTATTACGGACTAAGCGCAAGACCGCACTCGCAGAATACAGCAGTATCAAACTGATAAAGGCCTATCTGGCTTTATCGACGCTCGCTGCCCATCAGCTTTGCAATGATGCTTTATAGCTCAAGAAAATAACAAAATAAAAGGAGTAAAGGGAAAATGAAAAAAGTATTGGTTGGAATTTTAGCTTTTGTATTGATTTTAGGGCTTGTTGGGTGTGAAAAAAGTAATGAAGTGAAGACAGTTGAGGAACTCATTTCTGCTATAGGAACAGTTTCCATGGAAAGCAGTGAAGCTATTCATTCTGCAAGTAATGCCTACAACGCCTTAAACGAGAAACAACAAAAAGAAGTGGAAAATATCGCGATACTTCAAGATGCAGAAAAATCTTTTGTATGATAATATGTTGAATAATTTTGAGAACTATCAAAAGTCGCAAGATTATCTTGATAGTTTTAAGTAAAAGGAAAAGCCTTCCCCCCGTGGGAGGCTTTTCCTTTCTCCCTCCACTATTACTGAAAAATCCCTAAAATTCAAATATCATAGTCCAAATTCCATCTCCCCTGCCACAGAAAAGATAACAAAGTAACATATCGGTGTTTTTACGACTCTTGCACACTTGCAAAAAAGCAGAAGGAGGCAAATGTCCCCTCCTGTTTCCGTCTGCCTTACTGATAGCAATATCCGGCGCAGATGCGCCAGCCTTTTCTCTGCCTCAGCCAGAACCTAGTCCAGTCTGGCCGTATCATCGATTGGCAGGGAAATCACAGTCCCCTGCGCCGGGGAGCGCGTGCCATGCTCCCGATCAATGGCCTCCATAATTGCGTTGCGTTCCTCATTATGCGCCATAATCGCCAGAACCTCCTTTTCCGCCTGCAGGGCGCTGCCCGATATTTTCTGCAGCTCGTCCACCCCTGCCCAGCGGGCGCGAACCACAGCGCCTCCCCACGCGCCGGCGGCCCGGGCGTATCCATTACGTCCTCTGTTTATCCCTGGTTCACGGTGACCAGAATCAAGCAGTGATTATTTTGCTCCATCATCTGAACGCTCCTTTCTTTTCCCCCTTCTTCCTCTGCCTGAGAAAGGCATACTGCCAAAATCGTACTCATCCCCGTCATATCGGGGGAAAATACAATTCTCTAGGTGTGCTCTTGGAACTGAACACAGGTTTCATGTTTCTCTGCGCCCCAGGGATGGGATTTTTTCATGCCATCCCTGTTTTGGCTCACGATTTCAGCAGCTGGCTTGGCCTTATCCTGCAACGCGGCTATGAAAAAAGGACGATAGCGCTCACGTTTCTCCGTCCCCGGGAGAGCTCCTCCCCCCCACTGTACAAAAAAATCGCGGGCCATCATCAGCCCGCGATGCTTCTTTGCTCAGAGTTTTTCCGTTGCCGCGATTCTCGCCAACACCTTCTCCAGCATATCCTGATACTTAGCCAGCTTCTGCCGCTCCTCGGCGACTACCTTCTCCGGCGCCTTGGACGTGAATTTCTCATTGCTAAGCTTGCCCTTTGCCCGGGCAATCTCACCCTCCAGGTGCTTCCTCTCCTTGCTCAGCCGTTCCAGCTCCTTCTCCTTGTCTACCAGCTGACCCAGGGGCAGGAATACCTCTCCCAGCGCCACCACATTCGAGGAGGCATTCTCCGGCTCTGGCGCAGACGGCGCAATAATGGTCACGCTCTCGGCCGAGGCAAGCTTTTTGAAATACTCCTCCGTCGCCTTCACCACGTCGGCCTTCTCCGTCCTGATAATGACGGCAGCCTTCTTGGACGGCGGCACGTTTAGCTCTGCCCTGGCGTTGCGGATGCTCCGCACCGCCTCCATCATCTCCGCCACATCCTCCTCTTCCTTCTGGAAGGCATAGGCTGGGTTAGACCTTGGCCACTGAGCCGTCATAATCGTTTCTCCGCCGTGGAGCATCTCTACAAATATTTCCTCGGTAATAAAGGGCATAAAGGGATGCAGCAGCTTGAGAGCACACTCCAGCACGTATTTCAGCACCGCCACCGCGTTGCCCTTCTCCTTCCCCTCGCCGTAAAGCCTTGGTTTAGCCATCTCAATATACCAGTCGCAGTATTCGCTCCAGATAAAGTCGTAGATTTTTGCAGTAGCCAAACCCAGCTCGAACTTTTCCATATTGTCCGTCACCTCGTCGATGACTGTGTTAAGCCTGCTCAAAATCCACTTGTCCGCAATATCCAGAGCCGCCGCATCGATTTCCCCTGCCTCGGCGCCGCCGTTCATGGCCACAAACCGGCTGGCATTCCATATCTTATTGGCAAAGTTTCCTGCCGCGTTGACCTTCTCGTCGTAATAGCGCATGTCGCTCCCCGGGCTGGTGCCTGTAGCCAGGCTAAACCGCAGGGCATCCGCGCCGTATTTTTCGATGACCTCCAGCGGGTCTATGCCATTGTTCAGGGATTTGGACATCTTCCTTCCCTGAGAGTCCCGCACGATGCCGTGGATATTTACGTAGGAGAAGGGCGCCTTGCCCATCACCTCCACGCCAAAGGTTATCATCCGGGCCACCCAGAAGAAAATGATATCATACCCCGTCACCAGTACATCCGTGGGGTAGAAAAATTCCAAGTCCTCCGTCTTGTTGGGCCAGCCCAACGTAGAGAAGGGCCAAAGCCCGGAGGAAAACCACGTGTCCAGCACGTCCTCATCCTGGCGGAAGCGCTCGCAGCCGCACTTCTCGCATCTATGGGGCATTTCCCGGGAAACCACCATATTGCCGCATTCCTCGCAGTAGTAGGCGGGAATCCTGTGCCCCCACCAAAGCTGACGGGAGATGCACCAGTCTCTGATGTTTTCCATCCAATTATAATAGATTTTGTCGAACCGCTCGGGGATAAACTTGACCTCCCCGCTGCGAACCGCCTCAATCGCAGGCTTGGCCAGCTCCTTCATAGAGACGAACCACTGCCGGGAAATCATCGGCTCCACCGTAGTGTGGCACCGATAGCACTGCCCCACATTGTGGGCATAATCCTCGATTTTCACCATCTCGCCGCCGGCCTGCAAATCTGCAACAATGGCCTTTCTCGCCTCGTAGCGGTCCATTCCCGCATATTTCCCCGCGTTCTCGTTCATTTTGCCATCGTCCGTCAAAACGCGGATGACGGGCAAGTCGTGGCGTTGGGCAACCTCAAAGTCGTTGGGGTCATGGGCTGGAGTAATCTTCACCGCGCCTGTGCCGAACTCCATGTCCACATATTCGTCCGCCACGACGGGAATCGGCTTCTCCAGCAGGGGCAGGATGACGTTTCTGCCAATCAGGTGCGTATAGCGCTCATCCTTTGGGTTGACGGCCACAGCCGTATCTCCCAGCATGGTCTCCGGCCGGGTCGTCGCAACCACAATCCCCTCGCCCCCATCCTCTGCGCGGTAGCGGATATGCCACAGGTGAGATGCCTGCTCCTCGTATTCCACCTCCGCGTCGGAGAGGGCCGTCTGGCACTCCGGGCACCAGTTGATAATCCGGTTGCCCCGGTAGATCAGCCCCTTTTCGTAAAGCCGGATAAACACCTCCTTCACCGCCTCAGAGCAGCCCTCGTCCATGGTGAACCGCTCTCTGGACCAGTCGCAGGAGGAGCCCAGCTTCTTCAGCTGCTCCACAATTCTGCCGCCATACTGCCTTTTCCATTCCCAGGCCCGCTCCAGGAATTTCTCCCGGCCCAGGTCCTCCTTCTTCAGCCCTTCCTTGGCCATCTGGTCCACAATTTTTACCTCTGTGGCGATGCTGGCATGGTCCGTTCCCGGAACCCAAAGGGCTGCATAGCCCTGCATCCTCTTAAAGCGGATAATAGAATCCTGCATCATATTGTCCAGAGCGTGGCCCATATGCAGCTGGCCCGTAATATTCGGCGGCGGCATCACAATCGTAAAGGGCTTTTTGCTCTTATCCACATGCCCCTTAAAATAGCCTCGCTCCATCCATCTGTCGTAAAGCTTTCCCTCTATGTCCCTATGGTCATAGGCCTTTTTAATCTCTTCGCTCATGCTCTCTCTCCTTTTCTCATTTGCTGGTCGCAATCAGCATGCCCGCAATCGCAATTCCCAAGCCGATAAATTTTATAACAAGGCTTTGAAACGTCTCCTTTGGCTTCTCTTTATGAAACAGCTTTTTGGTGAGGAAGTTGCTCCCAAAGGTGACGACCGCCCCCACCACAAGCACTGCAAACCCGATGTATACGTGGCTTTCCATATTCCCTCCTTTGCCTGGAATAAAAAAGCCGCCCTCAAAAGGACGACCTAGCATCGCGTTACCACCTTCCTTCCGCGCAGCATGCCGCGCGGCTCTCTCAGGCTATAACGCACCGCTGCGCGCAGGCCTACTTTGCCTTCAGCCTGCGGGCTCTGAAGCGACTTCGCAAATAGCTGCCCAGGGGCTTTCACCAGCCGCCCCCTCTCTGCCGGGCGCTTTTTCGCTACTCCTCTTCGTCTTTGCCCTTTTCCTTTTTTTCAAAGACAAGGTGCCCGTTGATGATGGCATATTGGATAAACGCCACCACCACGGCAACCAGAGCCACATAGGTGGCATACAGATACCACGGACTCCAATACTGATACATAAAGCCCGCCGCAATGGAAATGTTCAAAAGCAGCGCGGCAATCTTCCCAAATTTGTTGGAGGGCGTCACGCTGCCCTTGCGCAGCACGATAAACCCACCGATGAGCATCAGAAGCTCCTTTAAAAACACAATGGCCATGACAAACCAGGGCAGAATCCCCCGGATTGTAAACACGACGATGACGGAAACCGCCATCAGCTTGTCCGCCAATGGGTCTAGCCAGGTTCCCAGCTTGGTCTTTTTATTATATTTCCGCGCGATGTATCCGTCCAGCAAATCCGTCAGGCATGCCGTGATAAAAACGGCGAAGGCCCATATCATCTCGTCCTCTACAATCAGCACGATGGTGACCGGAATCAGCAGAAGGCGAATCATCGTCAACACATTTGGCAAGTTCAGATTCTTTTCCTTCAAAATAACCCTCCAATCCTGCTGTTGTCTATTATAATCGCTGATTTCCCTTTTGACAAGAGGGAAATCAGCTCGCATGCCCAGAAAAGACGCAGCCCTATGCGAGCTGCGTCCCTTTTCTACGAAGCACTTTTTCTGCTCAGTCGTCTCTGTCCCTCTCCTGGGAGACGATTGCTCCGGTGGTGGCATTGATTTCGTAGCTGTATTCATAGCCATCCGCCTTAAACTCTACCTCATAAACGACTC
>DBGCIZ010000077.1:0-19781 GCA_048355355.1 Christensenellaceae bacterium
GGGTAAGGGCGGACATGAATAAAGTGCGGCGTTCTGCCTCCTCTTTCAGTTCTTCCACCCGGTTTTCCACCGCCTGCGCCATCGTGTTGAAGTCCATGGCAAGAGAGCCTATCTCGTCCTGCTCCGTAACAGCAATACGCTTATCATATACGCCGGCAGCGATGAGGGACGTGTTCTCTTTCAGTCTCGTGATGGGGCTTAAAATCGTTCGTACCAGCAGAGTGATTAGGGCGGCAGTACATAGGATCACCAGCAGGGAAATCCACGCAAAGCGATAAGAAAGCTCTAAGAGTTCCGTATAAATGGAGGTAACGTCTGTTATCCTATAAAAACTGTAATCG
This sequence comes from Christensenellaceae bacterium, assembly GCA_048355355.1. Classification (GTDB taxonomy): domain Bacteria; phylum Bacillota; class Clostridia; order Christensenellales; family Christensenellaceae; genus DBGCIZ01. Next base: position 342 of record DBGCIZ010000077.1, read on the forward strand.
ATGCCGCGGACTGATATTTTATTGCCCACGATCAGCATACTTTCCTCTCCGATATCCGTGATAACATACTGTTCTTCCTGCGTTTCTAAAGGCAGATACAAAGCAGGGTCTATGGAAGTTGTATTGTAAATGACGTCATCTGCTGCGTTTAAAATAATATTCGAATCGGCAAGAGAGGCCACATAAAAGCGAGCGAGGCTACGTTCGGTAGCGGCATTGATCGTTTGATTTACACTGACCTGCATCGCATTCTCAAAATATACAGCATTTGCGGTATGCGTGGATATGGCGCTCTGTATTGCATAATCAAGATTGCTTTTCCCTGCATTGATAAGTATTAACAGGCTCAAAATACTAAGCGCTGCCGTGACCATAATTATCGACACAAGAGATACCTTGAGCCACAACTTCATGGCTGATCCTCCAGACGATACCCCATTTTGGAAATCGTCTTGATGTGGTTTTCCAACCCCAGCTTTCGCCTAAGTTGCCCAATATGCACATCTACCGTTCCTGTTTCGCCCACATAGTCCACACCCCATACGCCATGGAGCAGCCGTTCGCGGGAGAGGGCAATATTCTTATTTTTTGCCAGCATGACTAAAAGATCATATTCCATCGGCTTCAATATGATCTCCTTGCCGTTTTTACGTACCGAGCGCTCCATGAGGTTAATCGTAAGGTCAGCCACATCAAGCACCTGCTGCATTTTCCCCGTGCGCTCCAGCACCTTTTCAATGCGAACAAGCAACTCCAATACCTCAAAAGGCTTGACGATATAGTCCTCTGCACCGTCCCGCAAACCTTGTATTTTTGAGTCGATGTCAGACTTTGCCGTAAGATAGATCACTGGGATGTCATGGTGCTTCATATATCCCATCAACGTCAGTCCATCTATACCGGGCAGCATAATATCCAAAAGAGCGAGGTCGAAATCTGCGTCACGCCTTAAAAGCTCGGCTGCGTCTTTTCCATCATAGATGGGTGTAGCTGCATAACCCGTAGAAATCAAATTTTTTACGATAACACGGGAGATTGCTTCGTCATCTTCCACGACCAATATCCTGTTTCTTGCCATAGAAATCAACACCTCCGTCCATAATTTTATTATATACCTTGTAATCAAGTCTGCCACGGATTGTAAACGAATTGTAATTCATGATGTCTGCTACATGTAAAAAGGACGCAGAGGTTTTCTCCGTCCTAAATAGGTTTGTTGCTTAATACCCTTTGCTTACGTCGATGATTGTGCCGTCGATTGCGTTGACCGAGAGCAATATCATTTTGCTGGTCGTGTCACGATCCTTTCCAGATTGCCGTGTTCTGGTTCCGTAAAAATTCCATACCGGAACGAACAATCCCTGCCGCTCGTCCGCGTTTTGTTCTATAATCCGAAAACTTTCCAATCGAATATCGGTAACATCCAGAATAAGGGCATCTATATCGCGGGCTTGAAACTTATCAGTAACAAACATCATTTTTTTGAAAATATCTTGAATATCAGAAAATGGCAAAAGTGAACTGTCCTCAACAATATTCTCCAATATTTCAACCGGATATTCCCACGTAACACCCCGTATACCGCTGTCGTCAACGCTTGCCGTCACGGTTCCATAATTCCATGACTCCATATAGCTGTTGCTTCCATCCTTCTGTTCATAGTAAGACGCTCCTAAATAAAAGCCGACGGAATATCCCCTACTAATCATGTGCAGAAAGCGGAATAATACCATGTGTTATTATCTTTATCGTGTTTCAGCGTCATTTCCGCTGCGGCAAAAGGAAGATTCACCGTTTCAAAAAAAGTGTTGATTTGTTCTGCCGCTTCGGCGGGGGAGAGAGTAAGCCCGTAGGCTTCTTTGGGAACCATTTTATCATTTATGGATACCTCGATGAGTTCTGTCTCTGGCTGCCTGTCTATGATCTCCGTCGCACTTTCGTAAGATTTGGCATAATAAAATGTTGCGTCATGCTGGATTCCGTCTTCTCCTTGATAGGAGTTTTCGGCCGAGAAGCGGATGAGTCCATCTGCTGACGGTTCACATTGGCATTCAAGAGTGTATCCGAATGGATCAGTATCGTAGCAAGCGGCGTTTTGAGTTCATGTGTTACGCCACCGATAAACAACCGTTGCCGGTCTGCCGTTTCGGTAAGCTCTGCAATGTGCGTCTCAACGGCGTCCGCCATCACGTTGAAATCCGCTGCAAGGGAGCCGACTTCATCACGGGAAGCAACTTTCGCCCGCCGGGCATATTCGCCACCCGATATGCGCTTTGTCGTTTCGGAGAGTGCATGGAGGGGCTTAATAGCTTTGCGTACCAGGAGCACGATAAGAGCAACGCCCACAAGGGTACCCGCCGCGCTGATGGCGATAAATCTCCACGCCATCCGGGTGATATCCTGATAGACGGAGGAAACATCCTCTACAACATAGATCGTTGCTTCCTTATCATTTATAAAAGTATTGCTTCCCACGATGAGAATGTGGCGTCCGTCCATTTCTCCGAGATAGGTTTCCTGATCATTATTTGTGACTGGCAATATGGTTTCAGGCAGGAGGTTTATGTTGGAATAGACCGTTTTGCCGTCCATGATGAAAACGGAATTGTTGTCTGCAAATTGAGAAAAGCAGTAGACAGCGAGGGAATATTCCGTGACGGGCGAATCATTCTTGTCGCCATAATAGGAAAACATTTGAGAAAACGAGGTTTCAAGCGTCCGCTGCTTTTCCTCAGTCTGCTGGACTGTCAGATTCAGAATACTATTTTTCGATTGGAGTAAAAGAAGCGCGCAGCAGACCGTGACAATGCTGACGAGAACACAAACGCAGACGAGGGATATTTTCTGCCATAGCTTCATGTCAGCGTTCCTCCAATCGGTATCCCGTTTTGGATATCGTCTTGATTTCATCCGTCAAGCCGAGTTTTCTTCGGATATTTGCGATGTGTACATCTACAGTGCGCGGGCCGCCGAAATAATCAACGCCCTATATTTCATTTAACATCCGTTCGCGGGGAACGGTGCGATTTTTATTTCGCACCAGCATGACGAGTACGTCAAATTCCAAAGGTTTTAGGACGATTTCCTTTCCAAAGTGCGTTACAGTGCGGTTCTCAGTGTCGATAGTATAGTCATAAAAACGGATCACTTTATTGAGTTTGCCTGTGCGCGCAAGCACCTTTTCCATGCGCACCAGCAGCGTAACCACGTCAAAGGGTTTTATGAGATAATCCTCCGCGCCGTTTCGAAGTCCTTTTATCTCCGAGGCAGAATCCGTCTTTGCTGTCATATAGATGACGGGGATGTTGTACTGTTCCATATAGGAAAAAAGTTCAAACCCGTCGATGCCGGGGAGCATAATGTCTATCAGGGCAAGATCAAAGGAATGATCGCTTTTAAGATATTCCGCCACATTTTTGCCGTCGTCAAAAATCATGTATTCATAGCCCACATATTGCAGGTTAATGGCAATCCCATCCGCAAGAGCCGCATCATCTTCGGCGACTAATATTCTGTTTGCTGCCATTTGCTAATTCCTCCATTAAGGTATATCTGTTTTTATTTTAGCATTTCTTAATCATAAAAAGGTTATCAAAATATTAACGCCAAAAACACCGTTATTTCAGGCTCAAAGCAAAGAGAATCCAGCATTAAAGGCATAGATTTAACATAAAAAAGGTTGCAGGGGATTTCTATGCCTGAAAAAATCACTATTTTGGGCTTTAATATCCTTTATCTTTCCCTATAATAATCTGTTCTTCCGGCATTTACTGGCAGACCGATAGAGAAAGCACCATTATAATTATAAGAAGTATTGCAATGTGTTGTTTCATATCCGCACCCCCTTAGTAGCCTTTTGAAAGATCGATAATCGTATCGTAAACGGCGTTGATCGTCAAAAACGTTATAGGCGTCTCTGGCCAGCGTGACACGCCGCCATAAGCGGTTAAATCATAACCCTTATAGCCTCTGTTCCAATACTATTAGCGTTTCTTCCGCCTATTTTTTCGGAGTTTATCTTTTTGACTCTGATGCACCCCATCGCTTCCTGATTGGATATAGGTACAATAGCTGTTTCCGAGGCTTTGACTGTAACGGGATGCAAGGTATCTGAGAGAATATACGGCTCTACTGCGGAAATCTCTTTCAGATAGGGGGCGGACAGTTCCAGATCGTCCGATATCGCTTTGCCATTGCTTCTGGCCGTGAGCATCGTCACGAGATTTTTGCAGGCGGAATCTGCATCCACGCCAAAGACAGCGCTGGAAAGCAGACTGCCATCCTCTCTTTTTTTCAAAAGCTCGATTTTTCCGCAAACGGGTATGGGGCAAGCCCGGTTGCATGAGCGGCTCTCCTTTTTCCGATGGCACCGACACTGCCAGGCTGCATTGCTGACGCTTTCTGCACCACACAGGCGTGGAGATTCTCTCCACGCTCTGCCATTTCCTTTGGTAAGGGCTTTAGCACATACGCATAGGCCGCTGTCAAGTGTCTTGGGGGGCCGTTTTCGGCTCTTGCTCCATTGGCCTCTGCGGCAGAAAAAAGCAGACTGTCGCCCTAAGGCCGTAGTCGAAGGGAGAATCCCTTTGGGTGCACCTTCGCCGCTCTCTTGCCAGCGCACTCATGGTGTTTCAGCTCATCCCCGACCTTTTACGGGTTCTATTTATAGAAAAACATCTATTTTGCTAATAATAAGCAACTGAATTAAAATAGGAGCTTTGAACAGTTTGTTTAGATGGCTCAAAACTCCTATCTTCTTTTTTATCGAGAAAAGTTGCGAGAGAGCAGGTCTCTCTTTTTTAGAATTTAACCAAGTACTTTTTACAAACACAGGAAGGAGACCGCATCCTATCAAAAATTTTTATATCATAGCGTCTTTAAGCCATTCCTTTGTGTAGCGGTTCCTCCGCTCCCTTAACGCGGCCGCGCTCTTTTCGGTAAAATTTATAAAGGCACAACAGCGCTGCTAGCAGAATCGCCAATAGCTGTGTCAGGTGAGTCAACAGCGGAACATCTAACGTAGAAATTTCAAAAGTCAACGAGGGTATCACATATGCAGCCAGATTCGTCACCGACTCCGGCAAAAATGCGTTTAGAAAGGTCGTTCCGTAATATAAAACCACGGGCAGAACCAAGGCAGCGAATTCGCTTTTCATCGCGCAATACAGCCCCATACCAAATAATGCATAGCACAGACCAAACAAGGCTGAATGCGCTATAAAAGCCAAGCAATATAGAAACAGCGATTGACGGTAGATTCCCTCAAACTGGCCAAAGGGAGCAAAAAGCATTTCAGACTGGCCAGGTGCTAGCAAAAAGCATAAAGCTAGGCTAACTGCATAAGTGCATAAAAATACCAAAACACCTGTGAGCCCTGCGCTGATTGCCTGCGTCCCAATGTAGCCCCGCGTGAGGGTTCTCCCCTCCGCTGTTCCGTTTAATTGGCTCTGCATGCTCCGATACAAGGGAATGTTGCACGCCGTCGCCACCAGCGGCGCTAGTAAAGACATCCCTGGGTTGTTTTTAATGTTGCTATAGATAAATACATTCTCCGGGCCAATTGGCCCGGCCTCTGCCAACCCCAACACCACCTGATTTCGAAAATACGTAATCAGTCCAGAGAGCAAAATAATCAAAACAGCCGTTACAAAATACGGGGAAAGAATATTTTTCTTCAAGTTCTGAGCAAGCAAATGTTTCATATGCACCTCTCCTCCCGCGGCGCTGCCTGCCGGGATTTCCGGCGGGAAAGCAACCATCCTGTCAACAGCGCTAATACGGCGATTCCAATGACCCAATACAAAATAGACGATACATAACTCACCCTCGCATCTCCGGGCAAGATAGGCCGCATCGCCTCTGTAAAGACAATGCGCGTATGCTCCAGAGGTGTGATACCCAAAGGTGACTGGATATTGAAAATTTCATAGAAAAATCGGTCTAATATGGTGATGCCCGCCACGCCAATCATACCAAAGAGTAGATGTTTCCCCCATATGCAAAACAGGGTTGCCAGAATGCTCAGCGCAAAAATTCGCAGAAATAGGAACAATGCGCTCAGCCCTACCGCCCCCAGAGGGGATATTCCCTGCTGCGAGAGGGCATTTGCCGTCATCCAGACATTGCGAAAGCCGTTTCCTGTCTTCAACGCCGTCATGAGAAAGGCCGTTGAAAGAAACATGGCCAGTATGATCAGGCACGTCACAGCCAGGCCAACGAAATAGGAAGCTATCGAGTGCATCTCCCCTTGCCGCAGAGCAGGCCCCCTTTCTACAAAATCTACATTGATGAGCAGGATTCCCATGAGAAAATAATAGCAAATAGTAATCGGGTCGTTCAAGATATCCGCTACATGAATCAGCAGCGAGCCGTTGCCATAATAATAATCCGCCAGCAGGGCCGTCGTACAGAGGAATAAAATTTCCAGCAAAATCCATCTCCATACGGGAATGGCCTTCAGCTTTTCTGCCAGATACCCCTTCATTGGGTTACCTCCTTCGCGTCAGCGTTATTCGATAATGCTCCCATCCACGGCGTTTAAAACAAGATAACTGGTCCCTTTGTCAATCAAAGATTGGTTGTTAAAAAAAGCCCAGGCAGGCACCACATAGTAGGACTCATAGTCGTCCTGCTTAGGAATTCTCGTCATCCCCAAAGTCACCGTATCCACAAAAAGCAGCATTTCCTCGCTATCCAGCGCAAACAGCTTATACTGCATATCCTGCTGAAACAGCTCCTGCATTTTCTCTACGGAAATCAGCTCCGTATCCTCGCTCACTGTCTCCGTCACCTCGCCAATGTAGTACCAATCCACTGTTTCAAAGTCCTCTCCAATATAGATGAACAGCTGCTCGTCCTCCCATGGGTACCGATACTCCGTCTCCTCCTCAGCAGTATCAAGGCTCCCTTCAATGACAGTCTCGCTTCTAACCGTCTCTACATCTAGCGTATGAATTTCATTATAAGTTTTTCTGTATTTAAAACAGTAACACTTCTCCATTTTTTCTTCATCCTCGGAAGTGCCTTGTAGTAAATGCTTATCATCCACCAGCCCTGCCACTACCTCAGTCAGCGCCATGTCCTCCGCGCCAATGCGCTCCAGCAGTTCCTCCGCCCGCTTCTCCGCTGTCTCCCTGGGCATGCTTATCTCTGCCAGGTACGCCTCGTCCTTTGCTCTGTCTGGATTTGCATATACAGAATCCGTTAAATTGGTTGTATAGCTCCATCCTCTCCAGCATTCAAAGGTGGATGCATCAAAAATTCCTGTCCCTCTCGAGCCTACTGCTTTTACGTGCAAATCCGTCCTTCCCTCGTCGTCTGTCTCGAAGGCAAGGGCAGCCAGCGGTTCCTCCTCCAACGTCTCCGGCGCCTCGGCATATTGCTGCTCCAGCTCCGCCAGCCTCTCGTCCGACTGGTCCAGCTCCTCTTGGAGCATTTCATTGGTATTCCCCTCTTGAACCGTCTGCCTAATCTGCTCGATCTCCGCTTTATACTGGACGATTTCATCCTGAATCTGCGCTTTGGTCTTGCGGGTATCTACCGTAAACAGCTGAGGGTTTTCCCCCACCAGGGCTTCTATCTTCTCCATCATGTATTCTTCGTTTAAATCAATGGGCCGCTCCTCTAAAACCGGGTAGCGGGCCGCCAGCTGGATTTCTGCATCTACGGCAAAGGTTATATTTCCATTTGCATTGGTGAAGTCCTCGTCCCAGTGGATGCTCTCCGGTGCTGGCTCCTCCACCTCAGTTACTTCCGGAGATTTTTCCACAATGGAATCCTCAAAATCGTTTTTGTCAATCACTGCTTCCTGCTCCGGCGTTGGCTGGCAGGCGGGAAGCAGGAAAACAACAGCTAATAATAACCAGGCAAGCAGTGTGAAACATTTCTTCATTTTGGTTTCCTCCTGAGTAAGCGCCGATGCAGTTTCTCTACATCGGTATCAGCGATTTGTTGTTTTTCTTATCAAAATTGCGCGAAAAATAATAGAGCCTGTTTTTTTCTGTAGGTATATTTATTGTATCACAGATTGTTCCTCTCGATAAACTATCTTTGTAACAAAATTATAACAATTTTGTCTTATTTCCTCTTTCTCTTATTGCGCATCTATGCTGGCGCATACGAAAAAAAGGCAATGCGCTCATGCATCGCCTTTTCAAGCACGTTTCGTCAGTTTTCTTGCTCGGCCGCCTGATTTACGCAGGCAATAGCGTTCAGGCTACGGGGATAGCCGATATACGGCAAACATTGGGACACGACTCGCAGCAAAAAGTCTTTATCATTTCCAATGCGCATGTTGCCCCGGGCGTGAGAGGTCAGCTGCGGCTCGCAGCCGCCCTGAGCCACTAAAAAGCAAAAGGTAATCATCTCCCGTTGCTTAAAATCCAGTCCCTTTCTCGTGTAGTAGTCGCCGAAGCAGTTCGCCGCCAGCCAGCGGTTGATATGGCCTTGTTTCCATGCGCCCTCCATAACCGGCCTAAAAATTTCTACCTGTGTTTGGGCGCCCCGCTCCAAGCGGTTTTCCATCGTAGTGGTTGCCTGCCCCTCTAAGGGCAGAGCAATGCCTTTTTCGCTGAAAACCTGATTTGCCCCATGCAAAAACGGCAGAACTCTTCCTATTCCAAGGTAGTCTACTGCCTGATAAATGACCTCCTTTGCCATTACCGGCGTGACGCCTGCGTCCAGAGCGTCTGGCAAGATTTGCTGAAAGACCTCTTTTCCCTGGCATCCCAGCAGCGTAGCCAAAATCGCCAGATACCGGGTTACGTCGTCCAGCTGCTGGCCCGCCTCTTTCGGAACCTCCTCCAGGGCAAAATGCTCTGCCCGCTCCATAAACTCCGGGTCTGTTTCACGCAGGTCTTTTGTATTCCACATAGCGCTTCCTCCTTCTCTCGCCAGATTATTATTGCAGCTTGCCGTATGCCTCGTCACTCACCGGCTTGCACCATTCGTTTTTGCAGCCCTCTCCAGGCACCTCTAGGGCGATATGGCTAAACCAGCTGTCCGCCTTGGCGCCATGCCAGTGCTTCACCTCCGGCGGGAATGACGATGACTGTCCCCGGCGTCAGGCTGACGGCTTCCCTGCCCTCCTCCTGGTACCAGCCCTCTCCCGCTGTGCAGATTAAAATCTGCCCACCGCCCTTGACGGCATGGTGAATATGCCAGTTGTTCCGGCATCCCGGCTCAAAGGTAACATTGGCTAAAAACACGGGGCACTCCCCAGCCTTAGTCAGTGGATTTAAATAGGATTCCCCCGTAAAAAACTGGGCAAAGCCTGTATTTGGCTCTCCCTTGCCGAATACGTTCGCCTGGTTGAATTCTCTCTCATCTATCATTTTCATCGCAATGCACTCCTCTCGTTCCTTTTCTCCCCCAAGGCTCAGCTGCCAAAGTAAGCCGCAATGGCCTCCATGCGCTGGCTCTGTTCCACGTGAAAGGGGCATCGGCTGTCGCAATGGCCACAGCCCGTGCAGTCCCCCGCCCGCTTTTCCAAATTTGCATAGTGATCTCTGGCCAGGTCGTCTCCAGCCTGCGCCAAGTCATAGTATTTGTTAATCAGCCCCACGTCCAGGCCAGCCGGGCAGGGCTGGCAGTGGTTGCAGTAAACGCATCGTCCCGCGGCATCCTGGGGCGCAAAGCTGCCCAGGATGGCGTAGTCCCGCTCCTGCTCCGTGGCGTCCAGAAAGCCCAGAATGCTGCGAAGCTCCTGTCTGTCCCGCACGCCGGGCAAAACCGTCAATACCCCCGGCTTATCCAGCGCATATTGGATGCACTGATATTCCGTCAGCGCCTGCCCAAAGGGAGATGTGCCCGGCCGAAGCAGCTGCCCAGAGCCAAAGACCTTCATGACGGAAATCCCTACGCCCTCTGCCTGGCACCGGCGGTATAGTCTGGCCCGCTCATCCACGCTGCCGATGGCGTAATCGCCATGGCGGTAATCATAGGCGGGATTGATGCTAAACATCAGCATCTCCAAAATGCCCATATCCAACACCTTTTCCACTATAGCAGGCGTGTGAGAGGAAAGGCCAATATGCCGGACCACGCCCTCCTCCTTCAGCTGGCGGAGATACGCCAGAGTCCCCTGCTGCTCTGCCCTTTTTAAATCGCCCAGCTCGTCGATACAGTGGAGAAAGCCAAAGTCAATATAATCCGTCCTCAGTTGCTTCAGCTGCCATTCCACAGAACGCTTGATCTCCTCCAGCTGTAACGTCCAGCCGTATTTTCCGCTGCGGTAGTCTGCGCCGAAGTGGACCTGAAAGAATACCCTCTCCCGGCAGCTGGAAACCATCCGTCCGTAGACGGGAAAGGGCGCCGCATCTCCTGCCGCCATGTCGAAATAGTTGACGCCCTCCTCCAGGGCCATGGCGATGGTCTTTTCCATCTCCTCCTCGCCGGATGTACCCAGGACGCTGTTGCCCAGGCCAATCACGCTAATCTCTTCTGTGCCCTTGGGCAGCTTGCGATATTGCATAGTCGCTCCTTTCCTCACATCCCCAGCTTTTGGGCGAAATCCGCCATAGCCTCCGATATTTTAATCTGCTGCGGACATACCGCCTCGCAGCTGCGGCAGCCGATGCAAGCGCCTGGCTGCTTTTCTGCCGGAATCGCCATCAGCGCCATGGGCGCAATGAATCCTCCCTCTGTAAAGCAATGCTCATTGTAAAGGGCAAGCAGAGAGGGAATATCCAGCTCCTGCGGGCAGTGGCTTGTGCAGTAATGGCAGGCCGTGCAGGGCAGGGCGATTTTCCCCACCATGTCATTGGCAATAGCCAGCAGAGTCTGAAGCTCCTGCTGGTTTAAGGGCTTATCCTCCCGGAAAATAGCCAGGTTCTCCTCCATCTGCTCCATGTTGGATGCGCCTGAAAGGATGACCTTCACCTCAGGCAGCCCCTGCAAAAAGCGGAAGGCCCAGGCCGTCATGGATTCCTCCGGGCGGAGCGCCCGCAGCTTTGCCTCATCCTCCTGCGCCAGAGAGGTCAGCTTGCCGCCCCGCAGTGGCTCCATCACCCATACCGGCAAATGATATTCCTTCAAAAGCTCCAGCTTGCCCTTGGCATCCTGAAAGCCCCAGTCCAGATAATTCAGCTGAATCTGGCAAAACTCCATCTCGCTGCCATAGGCCTCTAAAAACCGCTTCATGACATCGTAGCTGCCATGGGCAGAAAAGCCCAAATGGCGGATTCTTCCGGCCCGTTTCTGCTTCACCAGATAGTCGTAAATGCCGTATTCCGGGTTGAGATAGGCGTCAATATTCATCTCGCAGACGTTATGGAACAGATAGAAATCAAAATAGGAGACGCCGCATTTTTTCAGCTGTTCCTCAAAAATCTCCTCCACCTTGTCCATATTGGCCAAATCGTAGCCGGGGAATTTGTCTGCCAGATAAAAGCTCTCCCGAGGATGCCGGCCCAGCGCCCTTCCCATCACAAGCTCCGAATTGCCTCCATGATATCCCCAGGCTGTATCGAAATAATTGACGCCGTTTGCCAGGGCGCAATCTACCATATCCATCACAGCCTGTTCGTCTACTCTCGCATCGTCCCCGTCAATCACCGGCAGACGCATGGCGCCCATGCCCAGAGAGGACAGCTGCAAATCCTGAAATTCTTTATAAATCATTTTCTGAACGCTCCTTTCTCCTCTGCATGCGCAGATGCTTTTAATAATACTATATTCCCTGGAGTTTGCTCCAAGTCAAGAGCATTTTTCTCTTTTACAAAACTTTTTTGCGCCGGCTGCCCACGCCCCAAGCCCGTTGGCAAGCCGCAGGTTTTCTGCTATTCTGTTTATAGGGGCAATCGCCCCTCAAAAACAATCTATCAGGAGGGCACCTCATGAATCGCGTCAAAATCACCGTGCTGAAAACCACGTTAGACCAGGAGCTGGCTGCCGAATACGGCGTGCCCGGCCTCACGGCATGTCCTATGCTGCAGGCGGGGCAGGTCTTTTATGCAGACTATGCCAAGCCACAGGGCCTTTGCGACGAAGCCTGGAAGGCCATCTATCAATACGTTTTCGCCCTGGCCCATGGCGCCGGGGAAGGTCTCTTCTACTATGGCGACTGGATTAAAACGCCGGGCGTCGCCATTTGCAGCTGCAACGATGGCCTGCGCCCGGTAATTTTCAAGCTGGAGGCCACCGACGAGCCTGCCTCTATGGATTATACGCCCGTCCGGTAGCGCCGCTATCCCAGGCCGAATTGGCATAAGCGTCTAGGGGCGGCAAATAGGGCTCATCCGATGCCTCCAAAAGAATGCGCCGCCCCCTCTTCGTTCGCCCGTTCCGGCGAGCCAAGCCCCCTCACCGCAGTAAGTTACTGTGCTTGGCCGCATCGCTGCTGGGCGGGCTTTTCTTTGCGCTTCTCGCGGCTTCTCTTATGGGCCCCTCTTCGCTCTCTGCCCAGCACATGTCCCTGCATGGTCTAGATGTTTTTTTCCTGCTGCGCCCCATCGTCCTCATAAAGGCTAATTTTATAGTCCAGCAGCTCCAGCGATTCCTGGATATCCTTGAGCCGCTCCTTCAGCTGGGTGCGCTGCCGCTCCAGCAGCTCCTTTCTGGCCTGGCGGGTGCTATCCCCCTGGCGCACCAGCGCCACATATTGAATCAGCGCCTCAATCTGCACGCCTGCCTTGCGCATACATTTCATCAGCTCTATCCAGTAGCAGGAGTCCTCGTCGTAATCGCGAATGCCGCTTTTGCTCCGAGGCACCGGCGGGATGATGCCGATTTTTTCGTAATAGCGCAGGGTATCGGCAGAAATCCCGTATTTCCTGCTGACCTCTGCAATGGTCATCTCTTCACCTCCTATTTCCCAAACAGCTGCCTGGCCTCGGCCATATTTTGCCGCACCGGCACGCCAAAGGGACAGCGCTTTTCGCAGGCGCCGCATTGGATGCACTCCCCTGCCTGATGTGGCAGAGCCTTATAGTGCTCCCGAACGGTTTCCGGCACCTGCCCCTGCGCTCTGGCCAGGTTGAGAAATTTCGTCACGTCCGCAATGGGAATCCCCTGGGGGCATGGCGCGCAGTGTCCGCAATACATGCAGTGCCCTTCCCAGCTGATTTTGGGGAAGGCGGCCAAAGCGCTGGCATAATCCCGCTCCTCCGGCGCAGCTGTCTCGTAGGCCAGGCATGCCTCCAGCTCCTCCCTGCTTCTGACGCCCATCATAACGGAAGCCACTGCCGGCCTGGTCAGGGCATAGTGAATGCATTGCAGAGGCGTCAACGCCTTCCCCGCAGGGGAAAACTCGCCCAGCAAATCTCCGCCGCCAAAGGCTTTCATCACCGTAATCCCCACACCGAGCCGCTGGCAGGTCTCGTAAAGCCGCTCCCGCTCCGGGTCCATGTTGAGCAAATGCCCGGCATAGCTGTCCTCTGCCCAGAGCGTCTCGCAATTTTCGCTTCCCGGCAGCAGGTCATAGCAGGGGTTCACGCTGAACATCAGCACGTCAATCAGCCCACTCTCCACAGCCTCCAGCGCTGCCGCAGGGTTATGGCTGCTCAATCCAAGATGCCTGATTTTCCCCTGCGCCTTCAGCTCCTCCGCATATCTCAGCACGTCTCCCTGGGCAATTTTTCTCCAGGTCTCTGCCGAATCCACATAGTGAATCATTCCAATGTCAATGTAATCTGTATCCAGCTGGCGAAGCATTGCCTCAAAGGCCGCCTTTACCTGCGCCGGCTCCCTGGTCGCCCGGTACTGCTCGTTTTCCCACATCGTGCATAGATGGGCCTGGAGCAAAAATTTGTCCCGCCGCCCTCTCAGTGCCTGGCCAATCCAGTGGTGAAGCTCCGGGTTCGGGCTGTAAAGGTCCATGCAATTGACGCCCTGGCCTATGGCCAAATCCATTAGCTCCTTGGCAAAGGCCGGCCCCTTTCCGATAAATCCCTCGCATCCCAGGGCCAGCTCGCTGACGGATAGGCCCGTCCGTCCTAATACTCTGTAATTCATCATCTGTTTCCTCGCTTTCCGCAGATATCCGCTTTGTTTTCTCCAGCATAATCCTTGGAGCCTACTCCATGTCAAGCCCTGATTTCTATCAGCCCTCTTCTTCCCTTGAAAGATAGCCTGTCAGCAGCTTTATCAGCTGTGCGTTGGTGGGGATGCTGTCTGCCGGCATTCCCCAAAGCTTTTCGCAGTAATCTCCTGCGCCCTCCAGCCAGCACGCCTGCACCGCATAGCGGATGGCCCGCTCAATCTGCCGCGGCTCTGCGCCAAACTGTTCCGCCAGGCGCTCGTAGAGCCCTTCTATGCCTGCGTCATCCTGTGGCGCTGCGCAAAGAGCTACGGCGTATTTCAAATACCGGCAGCCCGGCCGGCTGCTCCAGAGGCGGAACTGCCTCAGCGCCAGCTCAGCCCTTTCGTCCAGAGTAACCGCCTCACGTGGAAGAATTTCCGGCTCTTCCTCCATCTCCATGCCCTCTTTCTCCTTCATCAGCCTCAGCACTTTTCTCATACAACCTTCCTCCTTCTTTTTGCCGAAGCGATCCCTTTCCCAGCTGTCGTGTCTAAAAAATAACGGGATGTCTCCATTGCAGTATTTTTTGGATTTTTATTTTTCTATTGTACCATTGATTATAGCTCTTGGAAGCGTCGTTTTTTATCTATTTTTGCAGATTCGAAAGATTTTTACTAAAAAATTTCGCCAATTAGGCTGTCTCTTGCGTAAATTTCTTCTATTTGATATAATATTAAATTAAAAAAAGTTTTAGGGGAAGTTATGGTTCAGTTTCTCATTGCAAAATTTATTCCAAATCACGAGGATGTTAAAAATAGAACTGTGCGGGAGCGGTACTCTGTGCTGTCCGGCGCGTTGGGGATTCTCTGCAACGCTCTGCTCTTTATTGTGAAAATTGTCATTGGCGTTGTCATGAACTCCATTGCCATCCTTTCCGATGCCTTCAACAACCTGTCGGACATGGGCTCCTCCCTTATTTCCATTATCAGCGCCAAGCTGTCTAACAAGCGCTCGGATAAGCAGCATCCCTTTGGCCATGGCCGGTTGGAGTATATCGCCTCCTTCGCTATTTCCTTTATTATCATGATTGTCGGCTTTGAGCTGGGCCGTTCGTCTATCGAAAAAACCATCAGCCCTGAGCCAGTCAACTTTTCCCTCCCATCGGTTGTGATTTTGGCTGTGTCCGTGTTGGTGAAGGTCTGGATGTATTTCTACAATCGGTATATTGGCCGTCTTATCGGCTCCTCTGTCCTCCTCGCCACAGCCAAGGATAGTTTAAACGACGTCATCTCCTCTTCCGCCGTCATCCTCTCGGCGATTGTCGGCGTGTTTGTATCCTTCCCTGTGGATGGCATCATCGGCCTTCTGGTGTCCATCTGGATTTTTTACGGCGGTATTGGCATCGCCCGGGAAACCATCAACGTGCTGCTGGGCTCTCCCGCCTCAAAGGAGCTGATTGCGGATATTAAAAGCATCGTCCTCCAGGGCAAGGGCATCGTCGGCGTTCACGACCTGATCGTCCACGATTACGGCCCCGGCCGAGTGATGGCGTCTCTCCATGCGGAGGTTCCCGACGATGCCGACATGATTGAGACCCACGAAATTATCGACGAAATCGAGACGAAAATCAAGGCGGAGCTGGGCGTGGAGGCGGTCATCCATATGGACCCTGTGGCAAAAAACGACCCTGCCGTGGAAGCCCTTCGGGAGGAGACTGTGGCCCTGGTGCAGGGCCTGGATTCCAAGCTAACCCTGCACGATTTTCGCGTCGTCAGAGGCGAGGCCAGAGTCAACCTGATTTTTGACCTGGTCGTCCCCTATTCCTATACGCCGGAGCAAACCGACTCCCTGCGAGAGCAGATAGGGCAGAAGCTGAAGGAGCGGGACCGCCGGTTTCACGCCGTTATTCAGATTGACCATCTCTACTACTAGCCTCGCTTCACCATCGCAAGGCAAGCAAAAAACAGCGCCACGGAAGCCCCGCAGGCGCTGTTTTCATTCTTTCCTTTATTTCTCCGCCAGACCGAACACTGCGTCCACATGCTCCTTGGAATAGCCCTTTTTCTGCGTCAGCAGGCTGACAATCGGGGTCACAATGAGGGAGGCAACAATGGCAATGGCCGCAATCAGCGTCGCCTTTGAGGTATCCAGCCCCATGACAATTGCCATCACCACCACAACGCCAATGCCCGTAATCATGCCTGCCCAGGCGCCGGCCCGGGTCATCCGCTTCCAGCGAACGCCCAGCATAAAGGGCGCCAGGAAGGAGCCGGAAATCGCCCCCCACGAGAAGGACATCAGGGTTAGGATGGCGTTGGTCTTATCCAGAGCAATCAGCAGGGACACCACTACAAACACGCCGCACAGTACCCGCATCCAGACCAGAGTGGCCTTGTCGCTCATGTCTTTGCGAAGAGTTCCCTTGACCAAGTCCATGGAGATGGCCGAGCTGGAGACTAACACCAGGGAGCACAGCGTGCTCATGGAGGCCGCCAAAATCAGCACCACAATCAGCCCCAGCAGAGCCTCTGGCAGGGCCTCCTGAATCACCGTAGGCATGATTAAATCCGCGTTTGCTGCGCCAGTGGCGCTATCAATAGGCACCTGCCCCCCCGTAAACAGGGTGCCAAAGGCGCCGATAAAATAGGTTCCGCCCGCGACCACCAGGGCAAAGGCTGTCGAAATCAGCGTGCCCTTTTTAATGGCCTTCTCGTCCTTAATGGCGTAGAATTTATGCACCATCTGGGGCAGGCCCCAGGTTCCCACGCTGGTGGTAATAATAGAGGCAATGAGGGAAACCGCGTTGCTTCCCGAGCCGAAGAGAGACGCCTTGGAGGCGTCAATCCGCCCCAGCCTTGCCAGGCCCTCTGCCAGGCCGCCTACCTGCGGCGCGTTAATGATAAAGAAAATCATCGTCACCACGCCTATCAGCATGATGATGCCCTGAATAAAATCCGTAATGCTGGAGGCTTTGTATCCCCCTGCAATCAGATATGCCAGGGAAACCACCGCCATGCCAATCATGCAATATTGATAGGGCAGATGAAAGGCCATTTCAAACACATAGCTGAGCCCCTGATAAACAGACGCGCAATAGGGCACCAAAAAGATGAAGATAATCACCGCCGCAAAAATCTTCATGTTTTTGCTCAAATACCTGGCCTCGAAAAAGGCCGGCATAGTGGAAACCTTCAGCCGCTGGGTCATGACCCTGGTGGGCTTCGCCAAAATTTTCCACGCCAGATAGCTGCCGAGAAGGGCGTTGCCAATGCCAATCCATACGACGGAGATGCCATAGGCCTCCCCCAGGCGCCCTGCATAGCCTACAAACATGACAGCGGAAAAATACGCCGTTCCAAAGGAAAACGCCGACATCCAGCCGCCAATATTCCGTCCGCCTAAATAGAAATCGTTGAGAGTTTTGGCTCTTTTTGCGGAATACACCGCAACAAAAACCATGAGCAGCACATACGCGCCGACAATGACATACTGCATAAATACCTTCCGTCCTTCCGTGTGATATTTTCCCCCCGCAGGTGCGGGCCTGCCGCGCGATGCCGCGCGCTACCAATCTACGTGTTTCATTTTACAGGACGGCCGGCCCTTTTTCAAGAAAAATTTAGCCTAAACTTCGACGTCTGACGTCTCCTTTTCTATTTTTGAACCTTTGCCTACATTGCACTGCTCGCAAAGCGTGCGTAAATTATCCGGAATCGTTTTGCCTCCCTTCGATATAGGAACTATGTGGTCTACATGTAGCTTGACCCCATCCTGAGCTGAACGTCCACACAATACGCATCGAAAATTATCCCTCTTTAAAATGCTGTACCGTAGGGAAGGGCTCATTTTTCCTCTTTCCTTTCTCCGCTGGAACTCTTTTGTCTCCCGTCGCTGCTGTTCCTGCTTGGCCTGCTCTATACCATAGCTAATTTGTTCTAGTGTAAACGTTTGCGCTTTTTCATGAGAGCTTCTTCCCTTAGGGCTTGTATATCTTGCTTCACAAATAACTGTTGGCTGCGTTACTGGCCTTTGAATTTCCTTTTGGCATAACTTTAATTCTTTTTTCTTATAAAGCCAATATGGCGCTCGTTGGATTTTCAGCTGTTCTCGTGTAGTCAAACCTGGTAGCTTCTTTATTCTTTCTTGATATTTTTGATACAACGCTTTATTTTGCCATGCTTGATCCAGGATTTGTTCAAAAAACTCCAAGTTTTCCTCTATGATTTTGTTAAAAAATACATCTAGATGGAACCTATCAAATTGAGCCTTTGTTTTAAAATGATTGCTATTATAATAATAGGTGCGTTTTAAAGGATAGAACTCGTATTGTCTGTTTAATGAGCAAATTTTCTTGTAACGTTGGCTGTTCTCATAAATTGATGTAGTTATTTTCTTATTCAACCTAAAAGCTATAATTCCACTTATTATGACCAGCAGAATAGCCACGCCAATTACGCCAATCAAGAAAGCCGTATTTTCCATGTCATCCCCACCAACTATTTCCCTTTTTATTCTTTTTCTTCTTTGATTTATTCATGCCATCAACAAATTTCAGAAGAAAAAGAGCCCCCTATTACAAGGGGGCTTCCCTTTCCCCTTACTATAGCGTTACAGGCGGGTTCGTCGCCGCAGCGTAGGTTCTCGCGCCCAGCTCCTGGTCAATCAGATAGAGCCCGGCTGCGCCTGCCAGCTTCACCTTCTGGATATTGTCGTTGCAATTAGTCTCCTCCTCAGCCTGCTCATTGATGAACCAGGTCAGGAATTGAACCGTCCTGAAATCGTTTTCCGCCTGGGCTGCCGCCGCCAGGCCGTGAATCATAGAGGTCACCTTCTGCTCGTGGGCCAACGTGCGCTGGAGAACATCCTCCAAGCCCTTAAAGTCCGCATCCGGCGCATCAATGGCCGCGCATTTCACCACGCCACCCTCGTTCAGCAGATACTTATAGAAATACAGGGCATGGTCCGTCTCCTCTTTATACTGGACAAAGTACCAGTTTGCGGCTCCCTTCAGCCCCTCTTGCTCCAAATAGGACGACATGGAGAGATACAGATAGGCAGAATAAAGCTCTGCATTCAGCTGCTGGTTGATTAACTCCTCCATTTTTTTAGAAATCATGCTTTCTTTCCTCCCTAGCGTATTTTTGATAGCCCGGGGGCCTGATTCAGCCTCGTTGCGGCTATGTTTTTCTTTTTTATTTATTTTTCACCTCTCTTTTGGCCAGATAAACAGTTGAAGGCCCCGTTTCTGTGTTATATATAGCAATATGGGATAAACTAGAATGTAAGGAGGGCTACCCTATGGAAATAGAACGCTTAGTCAGGGCGCAGCGGGAGTTTTTCCGCTCCGGCGCTACGCTGCCCGTTCCGGAAAGAATCCAGCGGCTGCGGCAGCTACAGGCCGCTATCCGCCAAAGTGAATCCGCCATTTCGCAGGCTCTTTACGACGATTTAGGCAAAGGCGGCCAGGAGGCCTATATGACGGA
>DBGCIZ010000078.1:0-3341 GCA_048355355.1 Christensenellaceae bacterium
TGCGGAAGAATCCGGGCGTGCTTTTGGCGGAACGATTGCGCCGCAGCCTACCGGGCGCTGCTGATGGAGATGCCCTCGCCGGACCAGATTATCATCAGGGAATATGCGGAGGAGGAGCCCTCCCGCTAGGGGCTCTTACAGCAGGGCCATCAGCTGCTCGGGCGTGTTTTTGCCCAGAGTCTCGCAGACGATTTTGCCCTGCTGCAAAACAAGGATACGGTCACACATGCCAAGAGCCTCGTCTACGTCCGAGGTGAAGAGCAGGATGCTTTTGCCCTCCCGGCAGAGGGTATCCATTAAATTATAAATGTGGGTTTTGCCGACGGAATCTAAAAAACAGGTAGGGTCGTCCATGATGAATAGCTGGGCGTTGCTGCTGATAAAACGGCCGAAGGCCACCTTCTGCTGGTTGCCGGCGCTGAGGTGAGAAACCCGGCCGCTGCTGTTGCTGGCGATGGAGAGGCGCTGCACCACGTTTTGGGAATGGGCCCGGATTTTTCTGCCGTTTAACGCAAGGAGGCGGGTAAACCTGCCCATGCTGGGCAGGGCGATGTTGGTGGGGATATCCAGCTGGGGAATCAGGCCAAAGGCAGAGGCCGCGTTCATGATGACGGCCACGCCGTGCCGCCGCGCTGCCTTGGGGCTCATGTAGGGCAGGGCGCTATCGCCGCAGCAGATTTGCCCCACCTCCGGCCGCTCGTTGCCGCAGAGCAAATCCAGCAGCTGGCGGGCGCCGGAGCCAGCGCTCCCCAGGATGCCGACGATTTCTCCCCGATGGACGTCGAAACTGACGTCGATTAGGGCATCCTGATAGCACAGATTGCGGAAGGAATAGGCAGCCTGGCGGGTGGGCTTATGAATATGGGGGTAGACGGCAGCCTGGCCGCTGTCTGCCAAAGCGGCGGCATCGAACTGGGCGGCCGGCATTTTTTCGCTCAGGCGGCCGCTTTTCATGCAGACCAGAAAGTCTGCCGATGCCGTCATGGCGCTATCGACTACAGACGTGGTAAACGCCACTGCGCAGCCGGCAGCCTTGAGCAGCCCCAGGGCACGCTGCAACGTTTTAAGCTGCGCCTCGGAATGAGAGGAAAAGCCGTTATCTACCAGCACCACAGAGGCCTGCTGCACATAGGCGCGGATTAACAGCAGCAGCTGAGCGTCCGCATAGTCCAGGGAGGCGGCGGGCGTATCGATATCAAAGGGAGCGTCAAACAGGCGCAGGGCGGCAGCTGCCTGCTCCCCCATGGAGCGGCTGCGCACCATGCCGGGCAGGCTGGCGCACCGCTGATAGCTGCCGAGAAACATGAGCTCCTGCGCGGTCATCCCGGGAATCAGGGTGTGGTTTTCAAAAATGGCGTAAATGCCGAGCCGGCGCCCATGGGAAATCCCCGAGAGACGACGCTCCCGCCCTGCCACGAAAAGCCTGCCTCCGTCCGGACGCAGCTCGCCGGAGAGCATGCGGATCAGCACCGTTTTGGCAGAGGCGTTTTTCCCATAGATGCAGAGAACCTCCCCCGGCTCTAGGGAAAGGGAAGCCTCGCTGACCACAACAGTGCCGTCGAAGGATTTGGAAAGATGCTCTGCTTTGAGAGCAGGTGATGCGCTCATCATATCAGCCCTCCGATGGTTCGTTTAATTTGAGGCCTTTCAAATCGAAAGCAGTATAAAGCTGAATGCCGTGGGCGGCATAATATTCGGTGTATTCGTCGGGGATGGCGCCGTCGGTAAAGACCTTGGCGAAGGAATCCAGGCTGCCCAGCTGGGAAAAGGCGTTTTTCCCAAAGGCCTCGCTGGAGACGGCGAGCAAGCTATCGTCTGCGTTTTGAAGGATAGAGCGGTATATCTCGCAAATCTCGCTTTCGTGGAGGCTATAGCCCTGGCGGAAGTTGACCGCGTCCGCAGAGAGGACGGCCTTGTCTACAAATTTGCCCTGAAGAAATTGCAGCGTCTCCATGCCGCTTAAGGAAAACTCCCCATTTTTACAGGAGCAGGCCCCCGGCGCGGAGATGACGTGCAGATTGGGGTTTTGAGACAGCAGAGTGACGGCGATGACGTTGTTGGTGATGACGGTGAGATGGTCCTTTTTGGCCAGCTCGGCCGCAATGGCGGAGCAGACTGCCCCGCAGCCCAGGTAGATATATTCCGCCTCGGCGATAGAATCGGAAACCACAGAGGCGATGGCGCGCAGGCTGCGGGCCTCTGCCTCGCCGGCTGGAGCAGACGCAGGAGAAGGCGCATCCTTGGCTACGGCACCGCCGTGGGTGCGGATTAATACGCCGCACTTTTCTAGAAATATCAGGTCTTTACGAATCGTAACCTCCGAAACATGAAACTGCCTGCTTAAATCCGAGACGTCGACCTTGTGATTCAGTGCGACCATCTCGCTGATTTTATCTCTGCGCTCACTTGTAAACATCCACGTATTCCTACTTTCTATAGTGATTACATTATACCATAATAAGCCTGTCAATAGCAAGATGCAAGGGGAAAAAGCAACCTGGGGAAAAAGTTAAAAGTTTTTTAAAAAAACTATTGGATTTCTAAACGAAATATATTATACTATCGATATGAAATTTCATAATTCCGATAACAAACATTCGAAATGAAAGAAGGAGCAGACCATGGCAAAATTGCTGGAAATGAAGAAAATCTGCAAATCCTTTTCGGGCACGCAAATCCTCTTCGACGTGGATTTTGACGTGGAAAAGGGCCAGGTCCATGCGCTGGTGGGGGAAAACGGCGCGGGAAAGTCCACGCTGATTAAAATTTTAGCCGGCGTCCACCGGCAGGACAGCGGAGAGGTGTGGTTAGACGGAAAGCGGGCGGAGCTGAAATCGCCCCGGGACGCCTTTGACCACGGCGTCAGCACCATCCATCAGGAGCTGAACCTGGTGCCCCATATCGACGTGGCGGCGAACATCTTCCTCGGCAACGAGACGGCCCGGGGCGGCATCCTGAAAAAGCGGGAAATGTATGAAAAGACAGAGGTCCTGCTGAAGCGGGTCGGCGCGGACATCAGGCCAAACACCCTGGTGAGCCGGCTGGGCGTGGCAGAGAAGCAGATGGTGGAAATCTGCAAGGCGCTTTCTATCAATTCCAAGCTGATTATTATGGATGAGCCGACGGCCGTCCTCTCTACCAAGGAGATTGACAAGCTTTTCGCCGTTATCGACGCAGTAAAGGCGGAGGGGATTTCCGTCATCTATATCTCCCACAGACTGGAGGAGCTGCCCCGCATTGCAGATAGGGTCAGCGTCCTGCGGGACGGCCACATGATTGGCCAGGTGGAGGGAGAGTTCACCAAGGAAAAGATTACCAGAATGATGATTGGCCGGGACCTG
>DBGCIZ010000079.1:0-2163 GCA_048355355.1 Christensenellaceae bacterium
TGCAGATGATCCGGATGGATGACAACTTAAACGTCACCGTGGGTCAGGGCGAATGGTCGGATAAGATCGGCGCCGGCGCGCTGGGATGGTTTATCGCATGGCCGCTGGCGGTGACTGCCAGGAGGCATGCCCCCAGGGCGTCCATAGGCTGACGGCGGGGGAACACCTGTTGGCCCGCAGCAGCTGCATTGCCTGCGGCAGCTGCGCCAGGGTTTGCCCCCAAGGGGCGCTGGAAATTGCCGGATACTGGATGGAGCCGAAGGCGCTGTTGGAAAAAATTCTGCGGGACCGGCCCTTTTATGAGGCGACCGGGGGCGGCGTCACCTTCAGCGGCGGGGAGCCTTTGCTTCAGGCGGAGGCGCTGGCCGAGGTGCTGAAGGGATGCAGGGCCGCCGGCGTTCATACGGCCATAGAGACCTCCGGAGCCGTAGGATGGGAAAAGCTTCAGGTGGTTTTGGCATACACGGACCTGTTTTTATACGATTTAAAATGCGGCAGCGACGCCCGCCACAGGCAGGTGACTAACCTGGGCAACCGGGGGATTCAGGCCAACCTGCTGCGGCTTTTTGCGCAAAGCAAGCCGGTCTGGGTGCGGATTCCCGTCATCCCCGGCGTCAACGACAGCCCGGAGGAGGTTCGCCAAATGGCCGGCATCATTCGGCAGGGGAGCGGCGCCGTCCAGCGGGTGGAGCTGCTGCCCTATCACGATACGGGGAAAAGCAAATATGCTGCTTTGGGCTGGGAATACGCCTTTGAGGCGGCTTACGGGGCCTGCGCAGACGCTAGAGAGCGGGCGGAGGCAGTGAGAGCCATGCTGGAAGAGGAAGGCGTGGCTGCCGCTGTTTCGTAGGGCGACGGGCGCGCAGTAAACCATCGAAACGGCTTTTTGATGTTTTAAGAGCAGCGGACTAGAACAGAGAGGGGATGGATGCATGGCATGCCATCCCCTTACTCGTAAAATGGCTTGCGCTTCCGGCGCAATACACCCTGCCAATAACGCAGCCTTTTCCCCATATTGGCCCATGGCTGCCGCCACAGTCAGCCGTTCCGTCAGAATGGCGGCTACAGGGGCCTACACCTGGGCGGGAAGGGCCTCCAGCTGGGCGCAAACCAGATCCCGCTCCATAAAGTCAAAGAGCCCGGTCTGGCTATCTGCTGCCCAAGGCTCTGGAAGGCTCTGGAGGGCAACGGTTTTTCGCCGGTCTGCCACGCATCGGTAGGCCATATTTTTGCACATCCGGGACAAATAGGCCGGAGCATGGACGGGCTCGGGGTGGCGAAACAGGATTTGCAGGCACACATTTTGCAGCACGTCAAAGGCGTCGTCTGCATTGCCTACAATGGAGAAGACCAGGGAAAAATACCGCGGATAATTTTCGATTGTCATATCGATGAGGGAGGGCTGCATGCCGGTTACCATGAAAATAAGGTAAAGAGCGAGGGGAAAGTCAACGAAAACCGCCGACTAGCAACGGAGACGATGTAAAATAATTGTAACGAGAGGGAAAACAGGGGCCATTCTGAGCCTGAATATGGTCTAATATAAGAGAGACACTCTAAAGAAAAAGCAAGGCTGGCGGGGACTGTCAGCCGGCGAGGGACAGAGAACGGGGCGCCCGGTTTCGATGCGGGCGCCCGCAAAGGAGGCGGGACGCATGAAACGGTTGTTGGGACTGGCGTTGGGGATGCTGGCGGCGGCATGCCTGTGGACTGGCTGCGCAGAGCGGCCAGTGGCGGACTGGCAGCGGGGCTTTTTCATCCCCATGGATGGCTACTGCGCCATGGGCGAGAATGAGACGCTGACTTTGGCGCTGACATATTATATCGATGCGGCAGTGGGCGGAGACATGGGGGAGGACGTCACTGCCATCGCGCTGGATGGCATTGGGCCCGACCAGCTGAAGGTAGAAATGGACGAGATTGCACCGATGGAGCCTATGAATGGCCACCACGGCTATTCCGTCACGCTTCAGATTGCCCCGGCCGCCCAGGGCGTGTTTGAGACGGATGGGGTGATATTGTTCACGAGAGACGGCGGAAGCGTAACCGTCCCGCTGGGGGATTGGGTGTTCGATATGGGCGATGCTGGCGACGACTCCAAGGCGGACACCTGGGAGGCTCCCATGGCGTCCTCCAATGCTGCGGCCTTTGCCTACGATTATA
>DBGCIZ010000080.1:0-3707 GCA_048355355.1 Christensenellaceae bacterium
GAATTTGTCCGGGGCGAGACAGGGCGCGGCTCCCTGCCCGTAAGCTCGTCTTACCAGCCCTATACCGTGCGAGGCAGGTTGGATCAATGTCTGCCCGGATTTATCCGGCGCGGCATTGCAGACGGCTTTTCCGCCTTTGAAAGGGCCATGCCCGGCTTTTCCCGGCAGGGGCTGCTGGTTGGGGTGGAAACCCGCTCCTCCTCGCCGGTGCGCCTGCTGCGCGGCAAAGCGATGGAGAGCGTAGCCCTGGAGGGGCTTTATCCGGCTGGGGAGGGCGCCGGCTATGCAGGCGGCATCGTCTCCTCGGCGGTAGATGGGCTGCGGGCTGCGGAGGCTGTCATTCAAAAATTCAGGAGGCCGGATTGAGATATCGAAAGCTGATAGTCGACCGGGAAAAATGCGACGGCTGCGGCAGATGCCGTTGCCCCTTTGGGGCCCTGGAGCTGCGGGAGGGTGTCCTCTACCATAATGCGGCGCTATGCCGGGAGGACTGCAGGGCCTGCGCGCTGCTCTGCGAGAAGGACGCCATTGAGCTGGCGATTTGGGAGTGCGGCAGCAGCTGCGCAGCGTGCGATACATGTAACAAATGTGGAAGGAGACCATAAGTGGAGTTTAAAAAATTTGTAATTTATGCGGGAAATTATGGCAGCGGAAAGACGGAGCTTTCCATCAATACGGCGCTGGATTTGGCAGCCCGTCAGAAAAAGACGATTCTGGTGGATATGGACATTGTCAACCCCTATTTCCGCTCCTCAGAGCACGAGGCCATGCTGAACGAAAAGGGCATTCAGGTTGTGAAGCCCTGCTTTGCAAACACCATGGTGGACGTGCCATCGCTGCCCGCTGAGATTTTCACGCCCTTTGACTCTCCCATTGACCACGGCATTTACGACGCCGGAGGCGACCCGGTGGGCGCGGCGGCCCTGGGCCAGCTGGCGGAAAAATTCCAGGCAGACTGGGAGAATACAGAGTTTTTATACGTAATTAACACCTTCCGCCCCCTGCAGGAGACGGCGGAGAGCGTGGCGGAGATGCTGCGGCTGATTGAGGGCACCTCCAAGCTGAAGGTGACTGGCCTCATCAACAACGCGAACCTTGCCGTGTATACGGAGCCGGAAATGGTTCGTCAGGGGCAGGAGATTGTGGAGCAGGTGAGCCGGATGACGGGTATTCCCCAAAAGTTCACCGCTATTTTGGAGGAACACGCCCATTTGGTAGACTGGGGCGAGGTGTATCCCATTCGGCTGTTTATGTGGCCGGAATGGCTGGATAGCTGAGCAGAATTTGAGATAAAAGGAAAGGCGGCCTTTTGCCAGCGGATGGAGGCAAGGGGCCGCCTGCTTTTTATCTTTCAGGCCAGGCTCAGCTTGGGGAAGATGGGCTTCAGCGCCTGGTAGCTTTCGCCAAAGACGCCGATAATATTCTCATAGCGTTTTGCATTTTCCGCAATGGGCTCTACCCGCTTGCCGATTTTGATGAAACGGCGGGCCTGAAGCAGGTCTGGATAGATGCCCACGGCATAGCCTGCCGCGACTGCCGCCCCATAGGAGCCAATTTCGCCGGTAATGTCCGGAACGAGAATTTCCGCCTGCAGCACGTCGGCCAAAATCTGCTGAATCAACGGGCTGTTGGCGCCTCCTCCTCCAATGATGATGGAATCCGGCATAGAGTAATTGGCCTTGAAAATCTGGTAAATCAACCCCATATTCAGGGCGACGCCTTCAAAGACGGCCCGCATCATATCGCGGTGAGAGTGCTGCATGGTCAGGCCAAGGAAAACGCCTCTGGCGTTGGCATCCCAATGGGGCTCCCGCTCTCCCTGCA
Source organism: Christensenellaceae bacterium (assembly GCA_048355355.1). GTDB lineage: Bacteria > Bacillota > Clostridia > Christensenellales > Christensenellaceae > DBGCIZ01. The sequence goes on from DBGCIZ010000080.1 coordinate 1,825, forward strand.
GATAGGGGAGGAAGAGAAGGCCGTTTGCCCCGGGCGGAGACTACATAATCTCCCGATTGATGAGAGAAAAGACATCCTCTCCCGTCTGGGCGGCCTGCTGCTTTTCCAGACGGCACAGATTGTTTTTCATCCAGCTGATGGCCCCGCCAAAGGACTGCATCGTGCCCGTAATGATGAGCAGGTCTCTTTCAATGGTATTCCAGGAGCTGAGCCGGACGTCGGAGACGGGCTCCCTGGTGGTGTAGGCCAAAAAGGCAGAGGTCCCCAGATTGATGGTGACGGCGCCCTCCTCCTGGCCGCCAGCGCCAAGATTGCAGGTCGTTCCGTCGCCAGCGCCAAGCACAATGGGCGTGCCTTCGGCCAGCCCCGTCTCCTGGGAGGCTGCCTGGGTGCAATGCCCGATGACGGCAGCGCCCTCACAGATTTCGGGGAATTTTTCCATATCCAAGCCAGCGGCACGAATCACGTCCTCGGCCCAGCAGCGGTTGGCAATATCGTAAGCCTGTGTGCTGGAAGCGTCGGAATAATCCGTGGCGAACCGCCCGGTCAGCCGATAGACAATGTAGTCTTTGGTTTGCAATATGCAGGCTGTTTTGGCATAGATTTCCGGCTCGTTTTCCCGCACCCACATGAACTTTGCCAGGCTGAAGGATGCAGAGGGCCGCTTGCCTGTCCGCTGGTGGCAGGCCTCCACGCCGCCATAGGCTGCGGCAAACTCGTCTGCCTGCTTGGCCGCCCGAACGTCCGCCCAGATAATGGCGCGCCGAAGGGGATTGCCGTCCTTGTCCAAGCAGATGCAGCCATTCTGCGTGCCCGTAAAGGCCACGGCTGCGATTTCCTTGGGCGAAATATCTGCGGTCACCTGACGGGTCGCCTGGCAGACGGCTGCCCATAGCTCCTGAGGCTCCTGTTCGGCTTCCCCATGAATGCCGTAATAGGTGGGGTAGTCTGCAACGACGCTTTTTAACAAGGTGCCGTCCTCGTGGAACAAGGTAGCCTTATCACCGCTGGTACCTAAGTCGTGTGCTAATAAATACATGATGTGAGTTCCTCCTTAATGATTGCCGAGTGCAGTACATTAAAAATCTTTATTTTCAAGAGTCTGGAAGGTAGAACGAAGATTTTTGAGAGATTTTCGTTTTGTCTTTGCGACGACACAGACATACAGTGCATCTAACAGGGAAATCTGCGCGATTCGAGAGGGTAAGTCTTCCAGAATTTCACGCCGATCCAGAGAGGTAAGGAGACGGATATCTGCATATTGGGCAACAGGGGAATCGTCCCGACTGGTGATGCAGACCGTATAAGCCCCGGCGGTTTTGGCCGTCTTTAAGGCGCAGGCAACCTCTCGAGATTGGCCGGTATTGCTAATGCCGATGGCGACATCTCCTACGCCGAGCAACACAGCAGAGCTAAGCTGCATATGAGGATCCTCTGAAACATAGGTTCGGATGCCAATGCGCAAAAGCCGGTTAGCGGTGTTCATAGCAGCCAGAGCGGAGATACTTTGTCCATAAAAATCAATTCGTTTGGCCTTTACCATCCAGTCGGCAACAGTCTCGATAGCATGGAGGTCCACCATTTTTAACGTTTTTAAAATTGCATCAATGTTATTGTGAAACACTTTTTCCACCAAGACAGGCACTTTGTCATTGAGATTGATTTCTCCATAGAGAATAGGTCCCTCGTCGACAGATTTATTGCTAGCATCCCGCGCCATACAGATTTTAAACTCCTGAAAACTACCATAGCCCATGGAACGGACAAAATTGGTAATCGTCCCCTCGCTGACATGGCTTTTTTGGGCCAGCTCCTTAATATTGAGAAACACGGCCTCGTCATGAGACGCCAGGAGATAGTCCGCCACCTTTTTACAGGCATGG
>DBGCIZ010000081.1:0-2156 GCA_048355355.1 Christensenellaceae bacterium
CCTTCAGGTCGAAAAGATCCCCCATCTGCTGGCTAGATTCGTATTTATAAGTTGTGCTCTGGTAAATCGGCAGGACCCTCGGCTCGCCGTTCTTCGGGCTATAGCCCGACTGAATGCACTTTGTATTGATATGCGGCATAATCGTCCCTCCCTGTTGATATCGTTATAGATAAAAAATAACACATCCCCTTTCCCATTGTCAATGTGCTGGCCTTTTCCCTCCCTCTTGTGATATACTAAAGGTAATCCATTGTTGCCGGGCAGCATTTCATCAAAATTAGATCAAGGAGGAATTTTTTATGGCAAGGACTACTATCACTATTCCCTTTACCCAGGAGCAGACCACCGCAGACCAGACGGCCCGCCGCATTCTGGCCATCGATGGTTACCACGAAATAGACTATAACGGGGAAAAGGTCTGGAAAAAGGGCACCGGCCTCATGACCGCCATGCACTATATTAAGCTGGAGTTTCAAGATAACCAGCTTGCCATTTCTGGCTGGATCCAGGTCGGCATTGGCTCTGTTGGCGGCAAGGAGCGGGATCTCTCCGGCTTTACCGGCGCCATTCCCAAGCAGTCCGTCCGCAGTACCATGAACAAAATCCTGGCGGCTATCTCCTGACCTGCGCGATGCCCTCCGGCTTCCCAGCGAGCTGGAGGGTAAAAAATCCTCCTGCAAAAAAACGCAAAATACCTCTTGCGCAGCGTGGGGAACTCTGCTATAATTAATACTGCTTCTTGGAGCGGTCGCTCCAGAGCGCATCATAATAGGGCACTTGGAGAGATGGCTGAGTGGCTGAAGGCGCACGACTGGAAATCGTGTTTACGTTGATAGCGTAACCAGGGTTCAAATCCCTGTCTCTCCGCCACATCGCAGCAGATTACGTTGCGCATAAAACCCTCGGCAACATGCCGGGGGTTTTGGCGTTCCCTCCGCTGCTCTCCGCTTCCGCAAACAGTTTCACCTGTTCTCTTGCAAACGTGCATCCAGCGCTGCCAATCGAACGATATACTCACGCGTAAAGCATGCTTATGGCCGTTGCTGGCCATGTATGTCGCAGTTACCCTCTTGTAAACGGAGGGCGTCGCTGTCCGTTCCGCTTGAAGGCCGCTTCTCTGCGCAAGCTGGCTTTCTTTACCTCGCGCCTGTCGCCTTTTGCCCCTCAAGGTAAATATTGAGCATATTCTTGTGAAAAAAGGGGAAGAGTTGACTATTTTGTCCGCCATGGTATAATCATATTGCTTTCATCATCAATGCGGGGAGGATGCCTTATGCAGCTTGCCACACGCAAAAAACTGGCTAAGCCATTCATTTTTCTGGCTGCGCTCATTTGGGGCAGTTCCTTTTTTATTGTGAAAAATACGCTGGATGTCTTTCCGCCTGCCCTGATTATCGCCCTCCGGTTTTCCATTGGGCTGGCCACGCTGGTTCTTCTCTTTTTCCGGCGGCTGCCGCAGTTGACGCGCGCCTATCTGATACCTGGCGCTGTTTTGGGGGGTATTTTGTTCGGGGCCTATTATCTGCAAACTGCCGGCATGACGGATACCTCTCCCGGAAAAAACGCCTTTCTCACGGCCATATACTGCGTCCTGGTTCCCTTTTTAGCCTGGCTTTTTGGCAAAAGCCGTCCAGATAAGTTTAACGTCATTGCAGCGGTGCTCTGTCTGGCTGGCATTGGGTTGATTTCGCTGACGGACCATTTTTCCATCGGCTGGGGAGATGGCATCACGCTGGGCAGCGGCCTGCTTCTGGCTCTGCATATCTTTTTCACCGCTCAGTTTGCCCGCGAAAAAGACCCCGTGCTGCTGACCATCGTCCAGTTCTGCGTCACGGCGCTGCTGTCGTGGGCAGTCAGCCTGGCCAGCGAGGACCTGCCCAGCGTCTGGCCAGCCGATAGTCTGCTGAGCGTAGCCTATTTAGGCATCTTTGCCACCGGCCTGGGGCTGTTCTTTCAGGTGGCTGGGCAAAAATATGCAGACCCCTCCTCTGCCGCCATTTTAATGAGCCTGGAATCTGTCTTTGGCGTCGCGTTTTCCGTCCTTTTCTATGGGGAGCAGCTTTCGGGCCGGGTTATCCTCGGCTTTGCGCTGGTGTTTCTCTCCGTTCTGCTTTCCGAAACAAAGCTGTCTTTTTTCAAAAGGAGGTCGGCCCATG
>DBGCIZ010000082.1:0-2753 GCA_048355355.1 Christensenellaceae bacterium
GAAGGCATATCCTGACCTTCTTGCTGCCGGTTTTGTTGGCCAACATTTTTCAGCAGTTTTATGGCATTGTGGATACTGTCATTGTGGGCAGGGTAATGGACGTCAACGCTCTGTCCGCCGTGGGGTGCTCCACGACAGTGGTATTTTTTATGACGGGCTTTACCACGGGCATGACCTCCGGCTTTTCTATTTTGACGGCCCAATATTTTGGCGCAGGGCAGGGGGAGCAGGTGAAGCGGAGCTTTACGGCAGGGTGTGTCCTTTCCATGGCGGTGGCAGTGGTGCTGACGGTGGTGTTCGTCTCTCTGGCACGTCCGATTTACGTAGCGCTGGAGACGCCGCCCGAGCTGCTGGACTACGCCGTGGAATACACCACAGTCATCTATCTGGGAACCTTTGCCACAGTTCTTTTCAACCTGATGTCCAGCATGATTCGCGCTCTGGGAGACAGCCGAACCCCGCTGGTCTTTTTAATTCTCTCAGGTATTTTGAATATCGCCTTGGATTTCCTTCTGGTGGGATGGATTGGAGTGGCTGGCGCGGCCTGGGCGACGGTGCTTTCTCAGCTGCTCAGCGGCGTGCTTTGCATACTCTACGCGCGAAAAAAGTTTCCTCTGCTCAAATTGGTCCGCCTCAGGCTGGTCTCCTGGCGCGAGATGGCTAGGCATTTGAAGATGGGTCTGCCACTTGGGTTTCAGATGTCCATGGTGGTGCTGGGCATGATTATCGTGCAGCGGTCCCTCAATATGCTGGGGACGGATGCAGTGGCGGCCTTTACCGCTGCCAGCAAAATTGACAATGTGGTAACCCAGATTCCCTTTGCCTTTGGCATTACCATGGCTACCTTTACTGCCCAAAATTATGGCGCCGGCAGGCTGAACCGGGTGCGGCGGGGCATGAGGCAATGCTGCGCTATGGCGGCTGTGGCGGCGCTGCTGGTGGCCGCGGTGGAAATCCTGGCGGGGGGCTGGATGGCCGAGCTTTTTCTCGGCATCAGCGACGAAAATGTCATCGCCATGTCCCGAGAATATTTTCTGCTGAACGGTGCTCCCTGCATCATTGTCGCCCTTTTGTTCGTCTGCCGAAACGCTATCCAGGGCCTGGGAAACAGTTCCGTGCCCATATTATCTGGGGTGATTGAGCTGGCCACGCGCATTGGAACTGTGCTGCTTCTGGCGCCGACGCTGGGGTTTACGGCGGTGTGCCTGGCGAATCCGGCGGCCTGGGTGACGGGGATGGTGCCGCTGGTCATCGCCTATTTTGTCATGATGCGGCGGCTTTCTGCCAAGGCGCAGCTGGAGCAGCCTGCTGACGGGAAGCCATAAAAAAACGCCGCTTGTGCGGCGTCTTGGCGTTAAAGCTCTTCGCTGGCCTTCATATAGGCCATCATTTTTTTGACATCGTATTTGGGGTGATGGGAGGGAGCGTCGAGCTGGATGCCGAAAAGCTTGCAGCATTTATCAAGGGAGACTGCCCGTGAGCCGATTCGCATGCTCATATCCACATTTTTGACCTTGAAAAAGTTAAAGACCTCCGTCCCAAAGCTGGTCTTGACAAACAGAGCGTCCGTATCCCCATAGGTGAAGATTTTATCCGCGCGGCGGAACAGGGTGACGAAGTATTTTTTATAATTGGCGATGTGCTTGGCCTTAAGCAGCTCGTCGCAGGAATAGGGCAGCATTTCGCCATAGATATTGTTCCAAAGGCGGCTGACGTATTTGGCGTCTGAGAACGGCTTGGCAATGCCCTCAAAGGTCTCCAGCTGGTCTCCCTTCACCAGCTCGCCATACCAGCCGCAGATGCGCATATTCATGGCCTCAAAGTCGATATACAAATAGGCCGGCTCGTTGCTGTTGGCCGGCTCCACTGCCTTTTCCGCATAGAGCGCGCAAATGGGACTATCAGGCCCGAAGGTATTGCGGAGGGGCTTGAGGTACTTTCCCGCGGGCTCGATGACATCCGCCCCCTCAAAGAGCTCCGTAAACATATCCGCATATTTGCCGATATACTCCATGCCCTTGAGTTGCTTCTTCGTGTAGGGAAGCTCAAAAAAATCCGACGCAAGAAGCTTATCGAGGGAACTATTATATCGGAAGGGCCTGGCAGCGCCGGAGGAAAAGGTATTGGTTTCCGTATCCGTGGCCTCCCAGGCGCAGATTTTATCCTTTAACAAATAAAATTTCAGTTTCAGCGTAAATAATCAATCCTTTAACGTTTGATTTACTTTTCCGGGCGATTTGAAAAACAGCCGCAAAAAGGTAGTACACAATTAATATACCATAATTGCCGGACAGGTTCAACCGCCTGCTAAATTTTTGCCACGCCTTGTACCGTATCTCCCAAAAAGACGGATACCAGAACGCCGCCCTTGGAGTACCTGGCCTCCAGGGGAATATCGGCGGAGGATACATCGAAGGACTGGCCAGAGGCGGTGGTGAGCCGGTAGGCGGCGGGCAGGCTCTCCAAAAAAGCGGCGGTGAGATGCTTGCCGTTGCCCTTGGCCCATTGGAAGGTTTTGAGTCCCTTGCCGTTGCGCCCCTGAATTTCGTATTCGGCCAGCTTGCTCTGCTTGCCAAAGCCTGCGTCCGTAAACACGAGAACATTCCCGTCTTCCCCGCCTGTCTGGGCGGCGAAGAGGACCGCATCCCCTGCGGCAAGCTTAATGCCGCCGACGCCCTTGGCCGTCCTGCCCTGAAGGCTGATTTCCTCCGTGGCAAACCGGATGGACATGCCGTTTCTAGTCACCAGAAGCA
>DBGCIZ010000083.1:0-8011 GCA_048355355.1 Christensenellaceae bacterium
TACGGTGTTTTGCCAGAGGAAGCGCGCCTGCCCCTCTTATTTTTTCTTCCTTTTTTCCCATTGTTTCGCCTTATTTTTTCTGCTATAATTGTCGCGATAAATTTTGAAGGTCTTTTGGGAGCATGCCATGACTGGGGCACAGATATTTGCAGGGCAACGCAAGCCCTGCCTGCAATTTAATCCGTTTCCTTAACGCGCCTCTTTTCCGCAACGCGATGCAGCGCAATTTTACTCTGTTTTGAAAGGTGTGATTTTTTATGGAAAAGGATTTGACCCAGGGGAAGCCCATGTCCATTATGTGGCGGTTTGCCCTGCCCCTGTTTTTAAGCGTCGTATTTCAGCAGCTCTATAATATTGCAGATAGCGTCATTGCCGGCAAGTTTATCAGTGTAGACGCCCTTGCCGCCGTTGGCGCCTCCTATCCCATCACCATGATTTTCCTCGCCATCGGCACAGGCGCAGGCGTTGGCGGCTCGGTCATCATATCTCAGTTGTTTGGCGGCAAGGACCATCGCCGTATGCTGACCGCTATCTCCACTGCCCTCATCGCCATCTCCGTTCTAGGCGTTATTCTTACGGTCCTGGGTGCAGTCTTCTGCGACGATTTAATGCGCCTGCTGGATACGCCCTCCAACGTATTTGCAGACGGCTCCCTCTACCTGCGCATCTATATCTGGGGGCTGCTGTTCCTCTTTCTCTATAACATGTGCAACAGCATTTTCACCTCCCTGGGGGACTCTAAAACGCCCCTTTATTTTCTCATCTGCTCCTCTCTCGGCAATATTGGCCTGGATTTTGTCTTTGTGTATTACCTTCATATGGGCGTGGCAGGTGTGGCCTGGGCGACCTTCCTGTGCCAGGGCGTTGCCTCCCTGCTCTCCCTCTTTACCCTGCTGCGGCGCATGCGGCGACTCAGCGGAGGCGAGCCCTATGAGCGCTTTTCCTGGTCCATGCTGGGGCGCGTCTCCCGCATTGCCGGGCCAAGCATTCTGCAGCAGAGCTTCGTCTCCGTCGGCAATCTGTTTGTCCAGCGACTGGTGAACGCCTATGGCTCCGCCGTTATGGCTGCCTATTCCTCAGCCATGAAACTGAATACCTTTGCCCTGACCTGCTTTTTCACCGTGGCCAACGCCCTTTCCGCCTATGCCGCTCAAAATCTCGGAGCAGGCAAGACGGAACGGGTGAAGGAGGGCTTTCGCGCCGCTATCATCCTCATTTTGGGATTAAGCGTCCCCTTCCTAGTGCTCTATACCTTCTTCCCTGATTTTGCCTTGCGCCTGTTTCTCTCCGACGGAGACGATATCGCTGCCGTCCTGCGGGAGGGAGCCAGCTTCCTCCAAATCACCTCTCCCTTCTTCGTCGTCATCGTATTTAAGCTGCTGGCAGACAGTATTTTAAAGGCAGGCGGAATTATGGGCGAATTTATGATTTCCACCTTCTCAGACCTGGTCCTGCGCGTGGCCTTTGCCTACCTCTTTTCTCTGGCCTTTGGCATGGGCTCCACCGGCATTTGGTGGGGTTGGCCCATCGGCTGGGTTTTGGGGACCATCCTCTCCCTTGCCTTCTATTTTCACGGCAAGTGGAAGCACCCGGTGCTCATACAGGCCAAGTCAGCCCAATAAAGGCCTGCGCTGGGGATTTCCAGCTTCATTTTGCCCCCAACCGTGGCATTCTGTCTCATGGCGTGGTACACGAATGTCAGAGAGCACTGCATCGGAAGGGGGCGTTTTCTATGAAGCAAAAAAATACGGCTACTGTCTTTGCCATTTTAGCGGCCGCCCTATACGCCATCAATATTCCCCTGTCTAAAATGCTGCTGGTTCATGTGTCGCCTACCATGCTGGCAGCCTTTCTGTATCTGGGCGCAGGAGTCGGCCTTTTGCTGTATCGCGGCGTCTGCCGAATGGCCGGCCGTTCCTCCTCTCAGGAGCCGCTGACGAGAAAGGAGCTCCCCTTTACGGTTGCCATGGTGGCGCTGGATATTGCCGCGCCCATTCTCCTCATGCTGGGGTTGACGCATACCAGCTCTGCCAATGCCTCTCTCATCAACAATTTTGAAATCGTGGCTACCTCCCTCATCGCCCTCTTCTTTTTTTCAAGGAGGTGCTCCCCCGAAGGCTTTGGCTGGCCATCGTCCTGGTCACTCTGGCCAGCGTCATCCTCAGCTTTGAGGGCGAGGGCAGCCTTGTATGGAACGAGGGCTCTCTGCTGGTCCTTGGGGCCTGCGTCTGCTGGGGCGTGGAAAATAATTGCACCAAAATGCTCAGCAGCAAAAGCTCTGTGGAAATCGTCATTATTAAGGGCCTCTTCTCCGGTCTTGGCAGTCTGGCCGTGGCCCTGCTTTACGGCGAGGTATTTCCCGCGCTCTATTGGGCGCTGGCTGTTACGGCTCTGGGCTTTGTGGCCTATGGACTCAGCATCAATTTTTACATTCTGGCGCAAAGGGATTTAGGCGCCGCCAAAACCAGCGCCTATTATGCATTGGCTCCCTTTCTTGGGGTAGCCTTCAGCATGGCGCTCCTCGGGGAGCGCCCCGCCCTTCAATTTTATATAGCCCTGGCTCTTATGGCGGTGAGTGCCATTCTCATGGCAAAGGATACCATTGCCCTGCAGCACTCTCACCTCCATACCCATGTCCATAGCCACGAACATAGCCACAACGGGCATCCCCATACCCATCTGCACGCCCATCAGCATTGCCATCTTCACATTCACTCGTCCGGAGACGAGACCCATTCCCATGCCCATAAAACCATCGAAGGCCATCAACACGCGCATCCCCTGGCATAAAGAAAAGGGATGCCTCGCACCCCTCATTCTCCCCGGTAAACCGGGGTATAGGTTTCGTTCTCCGTTCGGTAAACCGCCTCCAGGTCCTCTGCATCCGCTGGGGGCGTCCCCTCCCAGGAAAATACCACGCATACGCCGCAGCTGGAGGATAGCCTCCGCGGCACGGGCATCATCCTGTGGGGAACCCCCTGCTCCTTCAGGCTTCTTGCAAAGCAGGCTGCTCCATAATGCGTATAAAACGTGGCCAGATACTCCCTCATTTTTTCGCAATCTCCAGCCGGAAATCCTCTCCCTCTGGCGTCACCTGAATCGAAAATCCCCTGTTGTTGCAAAATCGGGTGATATTATCCACAGACACCTGATTGTCCACCAAAACCGTGATCTGGTCTGCCTGTTTCACGGCCTGCTGGGTCATAATAACCGGCTCTGGGCAAGACCTCCCCCTCGCGTCGATTGTTTCCATGTCAAGCTCCTTTCTTTCTCAGCACATTCATCAGCGTGATAACCAACAGCACCGCAAAACCTGCAATCACTGCAATCTTCCCCGCCTCTGTGGGGCCCTCTGCGGAAGAGGCCAGGCCAAAGTTATGGCAGAAGGCCGCCCCGGCCACAAGGCCCAAAACCGTTACGGCAGAGTCCGAGCTGCCCTCTCCTGCCATAATCAGCTGCCGTAGGGGGCATCCCCCTACCAGGACACTGCCCCAGCCTACCAGCAGCATGCCCATAAAGTTCCAAAGGCCATCCGTATGGGCGATAGGTTGGCCCTCAAAGCCCAGGGTAAACGTGCCCGCAATCAGGTTGCCAATAATCGCCGCCACCAGGATGGACGCAAAGCCCAGGAGCAGATGAAAATCCTTGAAGAGAACCGCATCCCGGATGCCACCCACCATGCAGAGACGGGTTCTCTGCGCCAGCGCGCCTACGATCAGGCCCGCAGCCAGGCAGAGGTACCAGGGCGCAGCCATAGAGCCAGGCCCCTCTGCGCTCAAGGCAAACACGCCGGGCACGGCCAGCGCCAAAATGGCCAGCACCACGTTCATGGCCGGGAAGGCCACCCCCTCAAACAAGCTCTGGCTATAGGCCCGCTTCAGCGTAAACCCCTTTTTCAACGCCAGAATTCCCAGCAAGATGCCGCCGATAAAGCCTCCCAGACCCAGCAGGGCATTCAAATCGCCGCCGCCCAGCCGCAGCACCATGCGCAAAGGGCAGCCCAGGAACATGAGCGCGCCAATCATGACGATAAAGCCAATGACAAAGCGGCTCATGGGCGAGGAACCTCCTCTGGGCTTGAACTCCCGAAAGGCCATAGCCGCCACAAAAGCGCCAATCACCAGGCCAAATATCTCGAAGCGCATGTTCTGCACTGTAGCCGCGGAGTGTAAATGCACCGCGCCCCCAATATCCCGCAAAAAGCAGGCAATGCAGAAGCCCATGTTGCCCGGATTTCCCGCCGCCACCAGCAAAACTGCCACTGCGCCAATCACCAGGCCAGTAATGATGATACCAATTTTCCCCTTCATACCTTTCCTCCAATTCTATTTTGATGGCGCTATGGCTCCGCCTCCTATCGAACCACAATGCTGCTCTCTTCCTCTGGTGTCACAGTTCCAATAGCCGCCGCATGGGGCAGCGCATCCTGCAGCCGCGCCAGCAGTTCCCCCGCATCCCGCTTCGAGACGGCCATCAGCAATCCGCCGCTGGTCTGCGGGTCGTATAAAATATCCTCCTGGGCCTGGGTGACGCAGGAGCGCACCCCTGCCTCTGCGAAGCTTCTGTTGCGGTACATTCCCTCCGGCAGTATTCCCATCTCTGCCAGTTCCAAAATTCCCTCCAGTTTGGGGACGCTGTCATAATCGATTTGAATGGTGACGCCGCTGCCGCTGGCCATCTCGTAGGCATGGCCCAGAAGGCCAAAGCCTGTGACGTCCGTGCAGCTGTGAATCTCGTAATCCACCATAATGTCCCTGGCCGTCTTGTTCAGCATGCACATCTGCTCCACCGCCGCCTTCATGGCTGCCTCGTCCGCCACGCCGCCCTTTGCCGCTGTGGTCAGGATGCCAATGCCCAGCGCCTTGGTCAGAATGATAGCATCCCCTTCCCTTGCCGCGCTGTTTTTCAGAATCCTATCCGGACGCGCAAACCCCGTGACGGAAAGGCCGTACTTCGGCTCTTCCCCCAGAATGGTGTGCCCTCCCGTGATGATGGCCCCCGCTTCATATACCTTCTCGTAGCCCCCCCGCAGCAGCTCCTGAATGTGCTCCTGATCCATTTTTGTGGAGGCGCAGAGAATGTTCATGGCCAGCTTTGGCTCAGCCCCCATGGCAAAAATGTCGCTCATGGCGTTGGCCGCCGCAATCTGCCCAAAGGTCCGCGGGTCGTCCACAATGGGGGGGAAGAAGTCCAGCGTCTGCACCACGCACAGGTCCTCCTCTATTTGGTAGACCGAGGCGTCGTCGCTGGTGTCGTAGCCCACTAGCAGCCTTTCGTCATAATGAACCGGCAAGTCCTCTAAAATTTTGCAAAGGGTTCCCGCCCCAACCTTTGCGCCGCACCCGGCGCACTTTGCCAGCTTTGTCAGCTTAATGTCCCGTCCCATGTCAATCCTCCACCGGCGCAATAAGCACCCGTATCTCTCCGCCGCAAACCATGCCCGTATGCTCCGCCTCGCTGCCTGTCATAACGTAGGTTCTGTCCAGCGCTGTCCTTGGCAGTTTGGCTGCCTCGTCTATGGCCAGTTTTTCTGCCTGACCTCCGCCAATGGTGCCATAGGGCCGCCCGCCTTCATCCACCAGCAGGGCCGCCCCTGGCCCTCTGGGCGCGCTTCCCCTTTGGCCCACGATAATGGCCAGAGCCCGCGCCTGGCCGGTATGGGCCAGAAAATCCTCGCCAAAATAGCCGCCTGCGCCGCATTCCTGAATGATTTCGGCAAAAATCGAAACGGCAATTTCCCCCGGCGTCTCCGCGCCAATCTGCAATCCAATGGGGGAGTGTACCTGTCTCAGCAGCTCCTGGGAGATTCCCTTTGCCGCCATAGCCTCCATGACAAAGCCCACCTTTTTTCTGCTGCCAATCATGCCCAGATAACCAAAGACGCCTTTTTTCAGCACTGTCTCCAGGCAAAGGCTATCCCCCACATGGCCTCTGGTGACGATGACAAAGCAGGTGTCCCTGTTGTATGGCACCATTTCCAATGCGGAGGCAAAGCCCTCCAGCAAGATTTCGCCATGGGGGAAGCGCTCCCTGTTGGCAAATTCCGGCCGGTCGTCTATGACGATTGTCCGATAGTCCAGCAGATGGGCCATCTGCGCCACATAGTAGGCCACGTGCCCGGCCCCGCAAATCACTATCGTCCGCCGCCGCGCCGCCTTTACGGTGAAAAATTCCTTCCCTTCGAAAGAAAACAGCCCTTCCCTGCCGGCCGGCAGTCCCTCATCTCCGCTGACCGTCCTGCCAGCCTCCTGAAGGGCGCAGCGGCCTTCCAAATCAAAGGTCAGGGCAACATCCCTGCTTTCCCGCAGGGCTTCTGCCAAGTCCATCAAAACCTGTCGTTTCATAGGTGGATTCTCCTCATAATGGCCTCTAGGACGCCGCCGCCAATGGCCCTCGCCTTGTCCGATATGGTGAAGCAGTGGTCCAGGGCGCACCGGGGGTCAATATCCCCGCATTTAAAGCCTGTGGTTACGGAAATCCCTGGGGAGAGCATCCCGCGGACAATGCCGCTGATGCTGGCGTAAACCGGGCTTTCCCCTGCCCTTGCCACCAGCTGGCCCGCCTCTACCCGGTCGCCAATGGCCGCCAACGGCAAAAACGCACCATCCCCGCTGGCCCGGATAATCCGCTCGCTGGTGAAGCCGCCGATGTTACCCGGCTCTCCCGTATTGGGAATGGGGCTTCCCTCCTCCAATACTTTCCCTAAATAGTGGCCCCGCTTTGTCTCCACCGCATAGTGGCAGTCTACTCCTGCCGTGAAACCCGGCCCCACGCCGACAACCACCGGCGCCATATCTATGGAGGTTCCCAAATTCCGCTTTGCCAGGATGGCGTCTACTGCGGCGAAGGGCTTCCGTCTCTGGATGACCGCACCCTCTTCGTCCACCACAACGGCGATTTCTCCTGCGTCCAGCGCCCTGTCGATTTCTTCCTCTCCGGCGCACAGCCGCCCGGTGACGCCTTCCACCGTCTGGCTGCCTCTGCCGATAGCTGTGGAAAAGGCCACCGTCTGCCGGATGCAGGTAGGCTGGGCAATCTCCGTCATGATAATGTCAAAATTGGCCCTTCGCAGTCTGTATGCAATGCCGGAGGCCAGATCTCCTGCCCCTCTGATGACGACTAGCATATCTCTCCCTCTCCTCTCGCGCTGGCCACGACGCAATGCTCTCCTCGCCGCTCCAGCTCTCTCTTCGTCTCCATCGCCAGGGCAGGGTTTGCGTCTGCCTGGTTGATGAGGATGGTAAAGTGCCTGTTTCCAACGTCCTTTTTTCCGCCCTGCCTGCTGGCCAGAAGCTCCGCTGCCAGTCTGGGGGAGAGAGGCGCCTCTGGGTCTGCCTGCCACAGCTCCCCTCGAAAGCACACTGCTCCGAAGGGCTTGCCTAGGGCCGAAGCTCCCATCACCGCCACCACATGGCCTGCCCGCTCCGGGATGACCGGCTCGTGGGCTGCCGGAACCTTCGCCGGCATTCTCTTGGCCCCATCGCCCTCTACCAGCACGTATCCGCTGGCAAAGGCCTCCAAAACGGCCTCTCCGATTCCCGCCAGCTTGGCCCCCTCCTGCCTAGCAGCGGCCACCGCCCAGCCACTCGTTGCCATGGCCTGCCGGATTTTCTCAATATTCTCTCCCAGCAGGACGGGATAGCCCTCCGGCCGCAGCATGTGCGTGGTGGTGCAAATTAGCCCCCCCGCGCCTTCCCGGGCCAATTCCTCCGCGATGCGAAATATGGCAGAGGTCTTCCCCCCACCGCCCACAAACGCCGTAACGCCTGGGCGAATGTCCAATAATTGATAGAGCAAATTCATCTTTTCTCCGTTGAAAACCGTTATCTTCTTTAAAATATAACACTTGTCTAGTACCTTGTCAACATCCGCAGCATCCGCCCCTCTCTTGACAAAATTCTCCGTTTTTATTACAATTCTAATTATTAGAATACTAATTATTAGGAATCAAATTAATTGAAGAAGCCGCTGCAGATGACCTTTCCCTGCACTATCTCCTCATGGTCAGCCA
>DBGCIZ010000084.1:0-2513 GCA_048355355.1 Christensenellaceae bacterium
AAAAACTCGATTGCGCCGGCCTTTTTGCCTTTTTCATAATTGATGGGAAAATAATTCTCTTCGCCCTTCTATGTGCTTGTACAATCTTATTATGGATCATGATTGACTCACTCTCCCCACTTCATCCACCCAATTTCGCCAACCATTCTTCCCGCACATCCTGCTTGAGAACACCGCTCTGCTTCTCTTCCTTGTCAATGTTCCGGCGTTCGTCTCCTCCGGCCGTCCCATTCGTCCGGTACAAAGGAGCCGTGCTGCCTTTTTCCTGTCCGTCTTTCAGACCCGACGGTCTGCGTAACCTCCCCTGTCCGGCGCGCATTCAACCGCGAATCTGCTGTTTTCTGCGCCCGTTTCAGGCTGTTTCTTTTCAGTTTCCATCCTGTCCTTGCATCCATCGTCCGCTGCAGTATCCGCATGGTGATACGGCCGTCTGGCACATGGCTTGTGAGCCGGCGCTGCGAGTGGGTACGGGCGTGGTTTCCGCCTGTGGCGCGCGGGAGGATGGTGGTTTGGTGCTTGTGGGGTACGATGGAAATGGGCATAGAAAAAGCGCCAAGCCGTTTTGACTTGACGCTTCTATGTGATTCATTTAGTTGCACGATCTGCCCGTTATGGGTGGAGATAGTGCTGGCTTATTGTTAGAGAAAAACAAACTGCTTTACTGCTTGATTTGGGACATAACTTCGCCTACAAAGTCGTCAGACCTTTTTTCCAGCCCTTCGCCCATCTCAAAGCGGGCAAATCTGCGGATGGAAATGTTCTCGCCAATGGTGGCGACCTTCTCGGTCAGCAGCTGGCGGATGGTCTTATCCGAATCCTTGACGAATTCCTGCTCCATGAGGCAATGCTCTGCGTAGAACTTCTTCAGCCTGCCCTCTACCATCTTGTCCACAATCTTCTCGGGCTTGCCCTCGTTCAGCGCCTGCACACGGAGAATCTCCTTCTCGTGATTGAGGACGTCCTCGGGAACCTCTTCGATGTTGACATAATCCGGCTTTGCCGCAGCGATGTGCATGGCAATGTCCTTGACGAAAGCCTTGAACTCGTCCGTCTTAGCCACAAAGTCCGTCTCGCAGTTGACCTCAACCAGGACGCCAATCTTGCCGCCCATGTGGATATACGCTTCCACAACGCCCTCGGCAGCAATTCTGCCGGACTTCTTCACTGCCTTAGCCAGACCCTTCTCCCGAAGAATCTCGGCGGCCTTTTCCATATCGCCGTCAGCCTCTACCAGTGCGCTCTTGCAGTCCATCATGCCAACGCCGGACCGCTCCCGCAGCTCTTTTACAAGACTTGCTGTAATATTTGCCATAATCTCTCTCCTCCTGTCTTTTACGCCTGCTGGTTCAAAATCTCTTCCTTGATTTCGTCTGCGATGGCCTCCTGTGCCTCGGCCTCCTGCTGCTCTACGGATTCCACAGCCGCCGCTGCCTCTTCATAGTCCTCCATCTGCTCACCCTGCTTGCTCTCCAGCACAGCGTCTGCCATTTTAGACGCAATCAGCTTCACCGCGCGAATAGCGTCGTCGTTGCCGGGGATGGGGTAGTCAATCTCGTCCGGGTCGCAGTTGGTATCTACGATAGCCACAACCGGGATGCCCAGCGCATGGGCTTCCTTGACGGCGATGTGTTCCTTTCTCGGGTCTACCACAAACAGCGCGCCGGGGACGCCCTTCAGCTCCCGGATGCCGCCCAGGTTTTTCTCCAGCTTTTCCTTCTCGTGCATCATTTTGATGACTTCCTTCTTGGGCAGAAGGTTAATATCGCCGGATTCCTCCATCTTTTCAATTTCCACCAGTCTGCCGATTCTGGAGCGGATGGTTTTGAAGTTGGTGAGCATGCCGCCCAGCCATCTGTTGGATACGTAAAACTGGCCGCAGCGCTTTGCCTCTGTCTCAATAGACTCCTGGGCCTGCTTCTTCGTGCCGACGAACAGGATAGGCTTGCCCTCTGCCGCAACGTCGCGGATGAAGAAGTATGCCTCCTCCGCCTTTTTCACGGTCTTTTGCAGATCGATGATATAGATTCCGTTTCTCTCCGTGAAGATGTATTTCTTCATCTTCGGGTTCCATCTGCGGGTCTGGTGCCCGAAATGGACGCCCGCTTCTAACAGCTGCTTCATTGAAATGACTGACATTGTCTGTCCTCCTTAAAAATTTGTTTGTTCCACCTTCTGCGCTACGCCAGCGGCCACCCAGGGGCACATGCCGCCGCTACGCAAAAGTGCGTTATCTCGAGAATTATAGCATAGTTCTTCCTCAAATTGCAAGCCTGTTTGCAGGTTTTTTGCCGCGTTTTTTGGCAAAAGGCTAGACCTCTATCTCCCCCAGGGCGCCGCAGTAGCATCCCTTGCCGTAGGCCACGGCGCCGTCGCTCAAGGTCAGCCTGGTTTTGATGAATTTCACCGGTGTGTCTCCCTCCAGGGGAACCTGCCCCGCAGGCGCAAGGCCCGCTTCGTCCCGGAGGACGCTATCCCTGCCATATTGCAGCGCCGTCAGCTTCAGCCCCGGCCCC
>DBGCIZ010000085.1:0-7535 GCA_048355355.1 Christensenellaceae bacterium
TTACCGGAACCCATACGGGTTTCAGCCGGCTTTTCTGTCACAGGCTTATCGGGGAAGATTTTGATCCAAACCTTTCCGCCTCTCTTAATATAACGGGTCATAGCGACACGGGCCGCCTCAATCTGGTTGGACTTAATCCAGCCCGGCTCTATAGCCGCCAGACCGAAATCGCCGTATGCGACGAAGTTGCCTCTGTTGGCCTTGCCCTTCATGCGTCCGCGATGGACTCTTCTACGCTTGACTCTTTTTGGCATTAACATGTCTTCTGCCTCCTTCCGGTTTCCTAGCCGCCTCCTGTGCCTTTGCACGGTCCTTCAGCGGGTTTACGAGAACTTCGCCCTTATAGGCCCATACCTTTACACCGATTTTGCCATAGGTCGTGCTGGCCTCGGCAAAGCCATAGTCGATGTCCGCGCGGATGGTCTGCAGCGGAATCGAACCCTCGTGATACTGCTCGGTTCTCGCAATTTCAGCGCCGCCCAGCCGGCCGGAGCACATAATTTTGATTCCCTTGAGGCCAGCCTTCATAGAACGGCTGATAGCCTGCTTCATAGCTCTTCTGAAGGAGACTCTTCTCTCCAGAGACGCCGCAACGTTCTCCGCAATCAGCTGCGCATCCAGCTCAGCCCGTCTCACCTCCATGATATTGACCACTACGGCCTTGCCCGTCAGCTTCAGGAGGTCTGCCTTCAGCGCCTCGATGCCGACGCCGCCCTTGCCGATAATCACGCCGGGCTTGGCTGTGAACACATTGACGGAAACCTTGTTGGCCGCTCTCTCAATCTCAATCTTGGAGATGCCTGCGTCGTAGTGCTTCTTTTTGATGAACTTTCTGATTTTATCGTCTTCCACAAGGAAGTCTGCAAACTGGTTTTTCTTCGCGACCCAGCGGGAATCCCAGTCTTTAATTACACCTACTCGAAATCCGTGCGGATGTACTTTCTGACCCATCTTTTACCTCCTTATTTCGCCTCATCCAAGATGATGGTGATGTGGCTCGTTCTCTTGCGGATTCTGGTTGCCCTGCCCTGCGCTCTGGGTCTGTAACGTCTCAGGGTCGGGCCCTGGTCTGCGTAAACCTCCGCTACATAAAGGTTGTCCCGAACCAGCTCCATGTTGTTCTCGGCGTTTGCCACTGCGCTATCCAGCAGCTTGAGAACCGGCTCGCTGGCCGCCTTCGGTGTATTCATCAGGATGGCCTTTGCTTCTGCAACGCTCTTCCCTCTGATTAGGTCGATTACGACCTTTACCTTTCTGGAGGAAATGCGGATGTACTTTGCCACCGCATGAGGTCTTTTTTCTTTATTCTCACGTCTTTTGAGGGCTTTTTCTCTCTCGCGTGTTGCCATTTTCTCTCACTCCTCCTTATCTGGACGACTTCTCGCCGGCGTGGCCCCTGAAGGTTCTCGTGGGGGCGAACTCACCCAGCTTGTGTCCCACCATGTCTTCCGTCACATATACGGGAACGAACTTTCTGCCGTCGTGGACTGCGATTGTGTGTGTCACCATGTCCGGGAAGATGGTAGACGCTCTCGACCATGTCTTGAGCACCTTTTTCTCGTTCTTGGCGTTCATGTCCTGTATTCTCGCAAGCAGCTTCCCGTCGACGAAAGGTCCCTTTTTCACTGATCTGCTCATAGCTTATTCTCCTTTACTGCGCCTTACTTGCCGTTTCTGCGTCTGACGATAAACTTATCAGACTGATTCTTGGTCTTTCTCGTCTTATAACCGAGAGCCGGCTTACCCCAGGGAGTAACAGGGCCGGGCCGTCCAATGGGGGCCTTGCCCTCGCCGCCGCCGTGGGGATGGTCGCAGGGGTTCATGACCGAGCCTCTCACCGTGGGGCGGATACCCATATGGCGCTTTCTTCCCGCTTTGCCGATGTTGACATTTTCCGAATCCAGATTGCCCACCTGGCCGATAGTCGCCCTAGCGTTCATGGGAATCATGCGAACCTCGCCAGAGGGGAGTCTGACCTGGGCATAGTTGCCTTCCTTTGCCATGAGCTGCGCCGCATTGCCTGCGCTTCTCACCAGCTGGCCACCCTTGCCCGGCTTCATCTCGATATTGTGAATCATGGTGCCCACAGGGATATTTTTGATTTCCAGCGCGTTGCCCGGCTTAATATCTGCCGTCTCTCCGGAAAGAACCATGTCCCCCACCTGGAGACCCAGGGGCGCCAGGATGTATCTCTTTTCACCGTCTCTGTAGTGGAGCAGGGCGATGTTGGCCGTTCTGTTCGGATCATACTCGATGGTCGCCACCTTTGCGGGCACGCCGTCCTTATTCCGCTTAAAGTCGATGATTCTGTATTTCCGTTTGTTTCCGCCGCCGATATGTCTTACGGTGATTCTGCCGTGCGCATTTCTGCCGCCCGTTTTCTTCAGGGGAGCGAGAAGCGATTTTTCCGGCGTCGTCGTCGTAATCTCCTCAAAAGCCGATACCGACATTCCTCTCCTTCCCGGAGAAGTCGGGTTATATTTCTTGATTGCCATATCTCTGTCCCTCCGTTACTGGATCATGCCGTCGAAGAACTCAATGGGCTTGCTGTCCTTCTTCAGGGTGACCACTGCCTTTTTCTCAGCCGCTGTCCTGCCCTGGGTGCGGCCCTGTCTCTTGATTTTGCCTTCCTTGCGGGTGGTGTTTACCTTCGCCACCTTCACCTCGAAGATTTCCTCAATCGCCTGCTTAATCTCCGTCTTGTGCGCGTTTATGTCCACGCGGAAGGTATATTTCTTGTCCGGGATCATGTCGTAGCTTTTTTCCGTCAGCACCGGTCCCTTGATGATATCGTGTACGTCCTTCATTATGCGTAAACCTCCTCTACTCTTCTGGCGGCGGCTTCCGTAACGATGAGCTTATCGCAGTTTACAATGTCGTAAACGCTGATAGCGCCGGATACCGTCGTCTTTACACCGGGGATGTTCCTCGCCGCTCTCGCCACTTCCTCGTCCTTTTCTGCCGTAATGATGAGGGCCTTGCCCTTTACGTTCAGATTGTCGAGAATTTTGACCATCTCCTTGGTCTTGGGGGCGCTGAGCGTCAGCGTATCGAGGACGAGCATCTCGTCATCCTTCACCTTCATGGAAAGAGCCGAGAGCATTGCCAGCTTTCTCACCTTCTTGTTCACCTTCATGGCGTAGGAGCGAGGCTTCGGCGCGAAGACCACGCCGCCCTTTGTCCACTGGGGAGAGCGGATGGAGCCATGTCTGGCCCGGCCTGTGCCCTTCTGTCTCCAGGGCTTGATGCCGCCGCCTCTCACCTCTGCTCTGGTCAGCGCGGACTGGGTTCCCTGCCGCTCTGCTGCCAGCTGGGCTACGACTACCTGATGGATGGCGTATTCGTTGACCTCTGCCGCGAATACGCTATCTGCCAAGGTTATTTCTCCGGCGTCAGTGCCGTCTGTTTTATACATTTTTACGTTAGGCATTTGCGTTTCCTCCTTTTAGGCCGTCAGGACTTGACTGCTTTTTTCACGACCACCATAGCGCCGTTGGGGCCGGGGATAGAGCCCTTTACCAGAAGCAGGTTTTTCTCCGCCTCTACCCTTACCACCGCCAGGTTCTGGATGGTCTTTTTCAGGCTGCCGGCATGTCCGGGGAGCCTTTTGCCCTTGAACACCTTGCCCGGATAAGAGCAAGCGCCCATGGAGCCGGGACGTCTGTGATATCTGGAGCCGTGGGTCATGGGGCCTCTGTGCTGTCCCCATCTGGCAATTACGCCCTTGAAGCCGCGGCCCTTGGAGGTACCGGTCACGTCCACCACGTCGCCCTCGGCGAATACGTCCGCCTTGATTTCAGCGCCGATGTCCATGGCCTCGTCCGTCCGGAACTCTCTCAGATATCTCTTGACGGGAACGCCTGCCTTCTTGAAGTGACCCAGCCGGGGCTTGTTCACCAGCTTTTCCTTAATCTCGCCATAGCCCAGCTGGACTGCGCTGTACCCGTCATTTTCAACTGTCTTGTTTTGAACGACAACGCAGGGGCCGGCCTCGATGACCGTTACCGGAACGACGATTCCGTCTTCTGTGAATACCTGCGTCATTCCTACTTTTGTACCCATAATAGCTTTCACCATTTTGTAACCTCCTTCGCTGCCTTTTTAGAGCTTAATCTCGATATCGACTCCGGCAGGCAAATCCAGGCGCATGAGGGCGTCCGTCGTCTTGCTGTTTGCCTCGAGGATGTCGATGAGCCGCTTGTGCGTCTTAATCTCGAACTGCTCGCGGGAATCCTTATACTTGTGTGTTGCTCTCAGAATCGTGATGACCTCCTTCTGCGTCGGCAGAGGTATCGGCCCCGAAACCTTCGCGCCTGTGCGCTTCGCCGTGTCGACGATTTTCGCAGAAGACTGGTCGATCAGGTTGTGGTCATAAGCCTTGAGCTTAATTCTGATTCTTTGGCTCGCCATTATTGTTATTCCTCCTTGTTTCCTACGCGCTTATACACGTATCCGCGCGTGTCCTTAGTTTATTCTCATGCGGACAGCCTGTCCGCACGCACGAGGAGCGCCCGATTATTCGGACTATTGTCAGCGTAAGTTACCCGGATGGCGCCGGCAATCTTCCGCCTCCTCCCATGCCGCAGGGGATACCTGTGAAAAAGCCCTTTGCAAAGGGCCTCGCAACCCAAATTGCACAGCTGTCCCTTCAGCGCAGCATGATTATTATATCTTAATCAAAGGGCCAATGCAAGCCTTTTTTTCTGATTTTTTCGGTATTTACAGGATTTTTTCGCCCTCAGCGCCCAGAGGCGCCTCCGCCTGCAAAATCATTTCCTTACATTATATATATTATCTTCGTGGTAAACCCCGCAGATGAAACATAAATTTCACAAAATTCCCATTGCTTTTTTACTGTAGATTGTTTATAATTTCCACTAGCATAGAAAAAGGAAAGGTTTGTTATTATGGCGATAGATTATTACCACATTCACGAAAGCGATTACGATATGCTAGACCAGCTTATCGGGCTGGAGCAAAAGCTGCACGGCTCCCGCGGCGGCAATCTAAACCGGTTTGAGGTGCATTCCTTTATCCGCTACGGGCGGGTATACGCTGCCGTGGAATATGACGAACTGCTGGCAGCCGCCTATTTCATCAAGGATTTTGACAATCCCAACCGGGTGTTCCTCTACAGCATCATTGTAGACCCCAAGGAATCCGGCAAACACATTGGTGAATCGCTCCTCATGTCCGCTTTTTCTGACTTAAAGGAGTCCAATCTGCGCATGGTGGAGGTGACGGTTCATCCCTCTAATTATAAGGCGCTGCGCATTTATAAGGACGAGCTGGGCTTCAATATTATCAACGCAGGCGATGACGCCAATATTGACGATGGTGATGAGGATTTTCTCATTTTGCGCAAATCCCTTTAACTGTCAACCTTCTACGGACGCTTGCCGTCCGTTTTTCTTTTTTTGCAGAAAAAGAACGTTCCTCCCATATTGAACGATTTTGAATCATTTTGCTCTCTTAACGTGACTTTTGAAAAAAAATGGGCAAATAATTCATGTTTATTCAAAAAAACTCTTTACATCTATAATACAACATGATACAATACAGCCATACAAGCTATAACATGTCAGGAGGTCTCTATGTCAGGCTATTTACTCGCTCACGACCTGGGCACATCTGGCGATAAAGCCACGCTGTTCGATACTGACGGGCATCTGCTTGCCAGTGTGACGGAATTTTACGACACCAATTATTTTGATGGCGTCTGCGCAGAGCAGAATCCCTTAGACTGGTGGAAGGCCTTCTGCTCCGCAAACCGCAGGCTTTTGCAGCAGGTGGATTCCTCTAAGCTGCTGGCTGTCAGCTTCAGCGGACAGATGCAGGGCCTGCTGTGCGTCGATAAAAACGGCACGCCCCTCCGCGATTTTATTATCTGGGCAGATGTCCGCGCCTCCAAGCAGACGGACCGGCTGGCCCAAAAGGTGACGCCGCGGGAGCTTTATCTGACCACCGGCCACCCCATGAACAGCTCCTATACCCTGGAAAAGCTCATGTGGGTCATGGATCATGAGCCGGAGGTCTATCGAAATACCTATAAAATCCTTTCCGCCAAGGATTATCTCATCTTCCGTCTGACGGGGAAATACGTTATGGACTATTCTAACGGCTCCGCCACCAACGCCATGGATATCAACCAGTTCTGCTGGTCCGCTTCCCTGGCCGACGGCGCCGGCGTAGATTTGGAGAAATTCCCTACCCTCTGCGAGGCGACAGACGTGGCCGGCGAGGTTCCCGCCTCTTTGGCGGAGGAGACAGGGCTTCCCGCAGGGACGAAAATCGTAGTAGGCGGCGGGGACGGCCAGTGCGCCTCTGTTGGCGCCGGGGCATATATGGAGGGAACGACCTATATCAGCGCAGGCTCCTCCTCGTGGATTTCCACCTCATCTCATACCGCCGTATTTGATGACGACATGACCATCACCAATTTTGCCCACATCGTGCCGGGCTATGTATGCCCGAGCGGCACCATGCAGACGGCAGGCTCAGCCTTTAAATGGCTGAAGGATACCATATGCCTGGATGAAATCTCCCGGGCCGAGGCAACGGGAAAAAGCCCTTACGATTTTATCAATGCGCAGATTGCCGCATCTCCGGCAGGGGCCAACGGATTGCTCTTCCTCCCCTATCTCATGGGTGAGCGGGCGCCCAGATGGAACCCCAACGCCAAGGGGACCCTGGTCGGCCTCTCTCTCTCCACAACTCGGGGCGATATTTTCAGAAGCGTCATCGAAGGCATCGGCCTGAACCTGAACGTCATTCTGGAGACTCTTCAGCACGATATCGACATCACCAAAATGAGCATTATCGGCGGCATGGCTCGCAGCAACGAGGTCTGCCAGACCTATGCCGATATTATGAAGATGGACATTGTCCGCCTGGGCAATATGGACGAGGTCTGCTCCATGGGCGCGGCAGTGGCCGCCGGCGTAGGCGTTGGCGCCTTCCCGGATTTCTCGGCCATCGAGCGGTTCTCCTCTGTAGAAAGCGTCTCCCATCCCATTGCGGAGAACATGGCCGTCTACGACAGGATGAAACCTCTGTTCAACCAGGCCTATTTCGACTATGTCAGCCTGTTCGCCAATATGTCTCAAATGCAGGAGGGCAAATAGCTTGAAGCTCTTACCATCCATCGCATCGGCAGACCAGAGCAATCTGGAGCGGGCCGTGCAGAGCCTGAAGGGCTGGGAGTATCTTCATATCGATATTGAGGACGGCAATTTCGTCCCCAACATCACCTTTGGGATGAAAACAGCCTCCTCCGTATGCCACATGGCCGCGGAGAAGCATATCGACGCCCATCTTCTGGTGACGGAGCCGGTGCAATATCTGGAGCCTTTGGCTTCCTTCGGGGTCAAAGCCGTGTGTGCCCATATAGAGTCCATGCGGTATCCCCTGGTATTTCTCCATCAGGCCAGAGCCTTGGGCATGAAGGCTGGCCTGGCCCTCAATATCGGCACCCCGTCCTCTGCCATCGAGCCTTTTGGGGACTCTATGGACTATGTGCTCTGCATGACCTCCGA
>DBGCIZ010000086.1:0-9689 GCA_048355355.1 Christensenellaceae bacterium
CCATTCCACTGACCTCCTTTTCAATGCTCTTCGCGCGCTATAAGGGGGATTTAGCGGAGGCCATCCGCGGGGCGGAGACGCTAAAGGAGCTGCGAGATGGAGACCGGGTTCTGATTGCAGAGGGCTGCACCCATCATCGCCAGTGCGACGATATTGGCACGGTGAAGCTGCCGATGTGGATTCGCCAGTTTACGGGGGTGGAGCCGGAGTTTTGCTTCACCAGCGGAACAGAATTTCCAGAGGATTTGAGCGGATATCAGCTGATTGTCCACTGCGGCGGATGCACCCTGAATCCCAGAGAAATGCGCTACCGGGCAGCGTGCGCCAAGGACCAGCGCGTGCCGATGACCAACTATGGCGTTCTTATCGCCTATATGAATGGAATTTTGCCCCGCTGTGCTGCGCCGCTGAAGGCAAGATAGACAAAATGATGGCAAGGCCTTCTGGCAGGTTGCTTACGCAGCTTGCGCGGAGGGCCTTTTGCTCCAATGCCCAAGAAATAGGCTGCAGAGGGGTTGGCAAATCGAAAGCGCCCTCTATATTTTTTTTCGAAAATATGGTAAAATAATTTATTAGCGAGGAAGCTCGTCAATCTAACGATAAGGCGGTGTTATGATGGATTGCGTCAGCATGGAGAAGCAGATCCGGGTGCAGGAATGCTTCTGCGATATGTTTTACAATATGCCCCTTTCCTATATGCTGAAAGAGGCGCAGCAGATTAGCGGGGAGCACTGCGAAACGCTGGGCATTGGGAACGACTACATGAAGGGGATTGGCAAGGCCTTTCTGTTGGCCAAGCTAAAGGTAGATATTGCCCGCCAGCCAAAGGCCGGGGAGGAAATCACCATCAAGACAGTCCCTTATCTGCCCCGGATGTTTGCCTACCCACGGTTTACTTATTTTATGGACCAGCAGGGAAACACCCTGGTGACCATCGATTCCAGGTGGATTCTGGTGGATACGGCGGAGCGGAAAATTGAGCGAGAGCTGCCCGAGGCTATGGAGGGCCTGTTCCCACGGGGACAGGACATTGGGGATTTTCGCATTCCGCGGATGCGGGAGACGGAATATTTAGAGGATTATGTGGTGAAATACTCCGTGACGGATTTTATTGGCCACATGACCAACGCAGCATATGGGGACGTAGCGGTCAACTGCTTTGGAGAGGAGCTTCTGGAGGGGAAAACGCTGCGGTCGGCCATCCTGGCCTATCATAAGGAGGCGCTGCCTGGGCAGACCATCCGACTTTATACGGAGAAGAGCGGCAGCTTTCGGATGGTGCAGGGAATGCTGGAGGAAAAGCCTGGCTTTGAGGCCATGCTGGAAATTGTATAAAACAGGAGGTTGAACATGGTTCGGTTTTGCTCGATTGGCACTAGCTTTATTACAGATTGGCTCATGCGGGCCGCGCCGATGACCCCGGATTTTCAGCTGAAGGGAGTTTATTCCCGCAGCATGGAGAAGGCAAGGGCCTTTGGAGAAAAATACGGCGTGGAGCTGTATTTTGACGATTTAGACCAGGTAGGTGCGTCGGAGGAGATTGACGCAGTTTATATTGCCAGCCCGAATTCGCTCCATTGCAGCCAGGCGCTGAAAATGATTGGCTACGGGAAGCACGTATTCATTGAGAAACCCATTGCGGCTAATTTGAGAGAGACGAAGGAGATTTTGGCGGCGGCGAAGGAAAAGGGGGTCGTGGCGGCAGAGGCCCTTCGACATACCTTTAACCCCGGCTTTGACGTGCTCCGGGAGTGCATGGGTCGCCTGGGGAAAATCCGCCAGACGAAGATTACCTTTGCCCAATATTCTTCCCGGATTGAAAATTATTTTCGCGGGGCTCATTATAATGTGTTCGATTATGATATGGCAGGTGGAGCGTTGATGGACTTGGGCGTCTATGTGGTCAGCTTTATGACGGCTCTCTATGGGGCGCCGAAGGACATTGCCGCCAGGGCTACGTTTATCGGCGGGGAAAATGGCGTCAAACGAAGCGATGGCGCAGGCATGATTCTGGCGGACTATGGCGATATGACAGTGTGCGCCGACTATTCCAAGCTGAATAATGGAGCAAACCGGGTGGAAATTGCGGGCGAAAAGGGCTGGCTGAATGCCGTGGATACGCCCAATATTTACGATATTACAATCCATCTCAACAATGGCGAGACGAATCACATCACCCTACCCCACGAGGCGGCCGATATGCGGTTTGAGCTGCGGCATTTTCTGGATATGGTGGCGGGGAAGGAAAGCCCGGCGTGGAATCAACAAATCAGCCTGGATACCATGGCGGTTTTGGACGAGGCCCGGAAGCAAAACGGCATCGTCTTTCCGGCGGATAAATAGAAAAATTTTATTGCAGAGAAGGCAAGCGAGCGCGTTTGCTATCATAAGGAGGAGGAAAATATGAAATTTAAATTTGCTCATAGTAATATTACGGTTCGTGATATTGAAAAATCAAAGGCGTTTTACGAAAAGGCCTATGGCCTGAGGGAGACGGACAGAATCGACCCGGGGGACGATAGCTGCAAATTCATCATGATGGCCGCAGAAAATGAGGATGTGGTTCTGGAGCTCTACTGGGAGAAGGGCGTGGAGCCCAAGCCCCTGCCGGACAATATCGTCCACTTTGCGTATTCTACCTATGATTTTGACGAGGCCCATGCCCTTCACGAAAAAATGGGCGTCATCTGCAAGGAGCTGCCAGGGGCAGGCGTATATTTCATCAAGGACCCGGATGGCTATTGGTCCGAGGTGATGCGGATGCCGAGATAAGGAAAGGAGCGCTTAGGGAAACGGAATGAATCAGGCGCACCAGCAACATGCTGGGCAGGAGATGAAACAAAGCGCAGGGATAGAAATCAAAAATTCTGTCCCTGGCGCTTTTTTTATTGGTGGGCTACTGAAGAAGAACAAGAGCCCATCCTTTCCTGTAAATTTGTCTGCCTACTAAAAAGAGCCTTGGGGAAGGTATTATTTTATCGAAATTGGAAATAATAGAGCAAATGCAATATCAAATATTTTACTTAAATTTGATATTTATGATATCTGAATGATACACAGGCCCTATAGTATGAACCCGTAAGAAAGTTTGAAATAATTTGGAGGTAAATTGACAATGAGCTTTAAGAAAATTACAGGAATGGCAATTGCCTTGATCGCAAGCGTTGCCATGATGGCGGCTTGCGGAAGCCCGGCAGCGTCTGAGTCTCCGGCGGCATCTGCGGGAAGCAGCGAAGCGGTGGCCAGCGAGGCTCCTGCATCTGACGATGCTACGGAGAGCGCAGCAGCAGGCATGACTGGCACGATTTCTGTCAACTCCCGTGAGGATGGCAGCGGCACCAGAGACGCTTTCACTGAGCTGTTCGGCATTTTGCAGGAGAACGAGAATGGCGAAGAAGTGGACATGACCACAACGGCGGCGGCCATTAACAACAGCACCAACGTCATGATGACCACGGTGGCAGGCAACCCCCAGGCAATTGGCTATATCTCTCTGGGCTCTCTGAACGATACGGTTAAGGCGCTGCAGGTTAACGGCGTAGACGCTACGGCAGAGAACATCAAGAGCGGCGACTATACTGTATCTCGTCCCTTCAACATTGCTACCCGGGATGACATCAGCGAGGTTGCGCAGGATTTCGTTGACTTCATCATGAGCGCAGAAGGCCAGGCCGTGATTACAGAAGAAGGCTACATTGCTATCGATGATGCAGCGGAAGCCTATAGCGGCTCTCAGCCCTCTGGTACCGTGACGGTGGCAGGCTCCTCCTCTGTAACGCCGGTTATGGAGAAGCTGGCAGAGGCTTATGAGGCAGTGAACGGAAACGCGACTGTCCAGGTACAACAGAGCGATTCCTCTACAGGCATGACCAACGCTATCGAGGGTGTGTGCGATATCGGCATGGCGTCCAGAGAAGTGAAGGACAGTGAGTTAGAGCAGGGCCTGACATCTACGACTATTGCCATGGATGGTATTGCAGTAATCGTCAACAATGAAAACCCGCTGACCAACATTACGACTGAGCAGGTGATGCAGATTTACACCGGCGAAATCACAGACTGGAGCGAGATTGGCTGACATGAAGGCTAAAAGTGAAAATTTGGGAGTGGGATCGGGGACGATCCCACTTTCTTCGAAAAGAAGTATTAAGGAACCGGCGGCAAAGGTAATGTTCGGGTGCGCGGCAGCAGTGTCTATCATCGCGGTTTTGCTGATCTGCGTATTTCTGTTTGCAAACGGCCTGCCGGCTATGGGCGAAATCGGCGTATTTGACTTTTTACTGGGCGAAACCTGGCGGCCTGCAAACGATATGTATGGCATTTTCCCCATGATTATCGGCAGCATCTATGTAACAGCGGGGGCGATTGTTATCGGCGTGCCTATCGGCATTCTGACGGCTGTATACATGGCGAAATTTGCCTCTAAGCGGACGTTGAAGGTGATGAAGCCGGCGGTAGAGCTGTTGGCGGGCATTCCGTCAGTTGTATACGGCTTCTTTGGCCTGGTGGTCATTGTGCCGCTGATTCGAGAGCTGTTCGGCGGGAATGGAACCAGTATGCTGGCGGCATGTATTATTCTGGGAATTATGATTTTGCCGACGATTATTACGGTCAGCGCCTCGGCCATTGAGGCAGTCCCGCAGAATTACTACGAGGGCGCGTTGGCGCTGGGCGCCAGCCACGAGCGGGCAGTTTACCGCATCATGCTTCCTGCGGCAAAATCTGGCGTTCTGGCATCAGTCATTCTGGGCGTGGGCCGCGCCATTGGCGAGACGATGGCAGTGGTCATGATTGCAGGCAACCAGGCATGGATACCATCGGCATTGACGGACGGCGTCCGGACTATGACCTCCAATATTGTTTTAGAGATGGGCTATGCCACGGATTTGCATAGAGAAGCGCTCATCGCAACGGCGGTTGTCCTGTTCGTATTCATCCTGATTATCAACTTTTCGTTCTCGTTCATCAAGAGGAGGGATAAGGCATGAGGGCAAAATCGATGGTGCTGCGGGTGGTGACCTATGCAGCAGCAATTCTGACTGTGCTAATCCTGCTGTTCATCGTGGGGTATATTCTGGTGCAGGGTGTGCCAAATCTATCTCTGGATTTGTTCGCCTGGGAATACAATTCTGAAAACGTATCCCTGATGCCGGCGCTGATTAACACTATTTTGATGACGCTGCTCTCCCTGATTATTGCGGTGCCCCTGGGCGTCTTTTCGGCGATTTATCTGGTGGAGTATGCGAAGCGGGGAAATAAATTCGTCTCTATCGTCCGGCTGACGACGGAAACCCTTTCGGGCATTCCCTCCATTGTCTATGGTCTGTTCGGCATGCTGTTTTTCGTCACAGCGCTGGGCTGGGGGCTTTCCCTGATTGCCGGCGCGCTGACGCTGACTATCATGATCCTGCCGCTGATTATGCGGACCACCGAGGAGGCGCTGCAGGCCGTTCCGGATACCTATCGGGAAGGAAGCTTTGGCTTGGGAGCCGGGAAACTGCGGACGGTGTTTAAAATCGTGCTTCCCTCGGCAGTGCCGGGCATTTCGGCAGGCGTCATTCTGGCCATTGGCAGAATCGTCGGCGAGACGGCAGCACTGATTTACACGGCAGGTACGGTGGCGGCGCTGCCTACCAACGGACTGCTGAGCTCTACCAGAACCTTGTCTGTTCACATGTATGTGCTGGCCGGCGAGGGGTTGCATGTGGAGCAGGCCTATGCGACGGCAGTCGTTCTGCTGGTAATTGTGGTGGGAATCAACGCGCTTTCCGCCATGCTGGCAAAGAAACTCACGAAAGGACAGGGGAGCAATGCATAAATTCGATATTAAGAACCTGGATTTATACTACGGAAAATTTCAGGCTCTGAAAAATATAAATCTGGAGATTGACGAAAACGAGGTGACAGCCTTTATCGGTCCCTCGGGCTGCGGCAAGTCTACTCTTTTAAAGTCCCTCAATAGAATGAACGATTTGGTAGAGGGATGCAGAATTGAGGGGCAAATTCTGCTGGATGACGAGGACATTTACGGCAATATAGACGTCAATATGCTGAGAAAGCGGGTTGGCATGGTGTTTCAGAAGCCAAATCCCTTCCCCACCAGCATTTACGACAATGTAGCCTTTGGCCCGCGGACCCATGGCATAAGGTCAAAGGTGAAGCTGGACGAAATTGTAGAAAAGTCCCTGCGGGACGCGGCCATCTGGGACGAGTTGAAGGACCGGCTGAAGAAAAACGCACTGGGCCTCTCTGGCGGGCAGCAGCAGCGGCTCTGCATTGCCCGGGCGCTGGCCGTGCAGCCGGAGGTACTGCTGATGGACGAGCCGACCTCTGCGCTGGATCCCATTTCCACGTCTAAAATCGAGGATCTTGCCGTTGAGCTGAAAAAGGACTATACTATTATTATCGTGACCCACAACATGCAGCAGGCGGCCAGAATTTCCGATAAAACGGCGTTCTTCCTGTTAGGTGAAGTCATAGAATATGATGAGACCGATAAGCTGTTCTCCATGCCCAGCGACAAGAGAACAGAGGACTATATCACAGGGAGGTTTGGATAATGAGAAACAGATTTGAC
Source organism: Christensenellaceae bacterium (assembly GCA_048355355.1). Classification (GTDB taxonomy): domain Bacteria; phylum Bacillota; class Clostridia; order Christensenellales; family Christensenellaceae; genus DBGCIZ01. The sequence continues at coordinate 6,578 of DBGCIZ010000086.1, forward strand.
GAACAGCTGGAGCAGCTGAATGTGCTGCTGATTGAGATGGGCTCCCGCTGCGAGCAGGCGATTTCGTCTGTGGCAATCGCCCTGACGGACGGCGACTTGGAGATGGCGAAGGATGTTATTGCCTGCGACGAAGAGATTGACCAGATGGAGAAGCAGATTGAGAGCCTTTGCCTCAAGCTGATTTTGCATCAGCAGCCTGTGGCCAAGGATTTGCGGCTGATTTCTGCGGCGCTGAAGATGATTACGGATATGGAGCGCATTGGCGACCAGGCGGCGGATATTGCGGAAATTGCAATGATTGCCAATATCCCGCAGGAAGCAGGCAAAGTGCACCTGGCAGACATGGCGGCTGCAACAAAAACGATGATTACAGAGAGCATCGACTCCTTCGTAAAAAGCGATTTAACCTTGGCCAGAAAGGTCATGGAGGATGACGACGTGGTGGACGGCCTGTTTGATAAGGTGAAGGAGGAAGTGACGCACCTGATTAGCAATCATCCCGAGAAGGGCGAGTATGCCATTGATTTGTTGATGGTGGCAAAATACTTTGAGCGGATTGGCGACCACGCAGAGAATATTGCGGAATGGGTGGACTTCTCTATAACAGGGGTACACAAGGGAGAGCTGGTAAAATGATATGCTACGTGGAGGACGACAAAAATATCAGGGATCTGGTGGTCTATACCTTGCGGCAGACGGGGATGGAGGCAGAGGGCTTTGCCAGCGGAGATGAGTTTCGCAAATATCTGGCAGAGCATATCCCGACGCTGGTCTTGCTCGACATTATGATCCCTGGCGACGATGGCCTGGCCATTCTGAAAAAAATGAGGAATGAGAAGCGGACGGCCCAAATTCCCATCATCATGGTGACGGCAAAGGGAACGGAGTTTGATAAAATTATCGGGCTGGATTCCGGCGCGGACGATTATATCACGAAGCCCTTTGGCATGATGGAGCTGATTGCCAGGGTGAAGGCAGTGCTTCGGCGGGCGCCGGCCCAGGTGGAGGAAAAGCATATTTTGACCGCCGGCAACGTAACCATCGATACAAAGAAGCATACGGTGACGGTGGATGGGGAAAATGTGACGTTGACCTTTAAGGAATTCCAGCTTTTGCGATATCTCATGGAAAACAAGGGGATTGTCATGTCCCGGGACAGGCTGCTGGAGTCTATCTGGGGCTATGACTATGACGGCGGGACCAGAACGGTGGACGTGCATATCCAGACCTTGCGGGGCAAGCTCAATTCTCATATTATTGAGACGGTGAGAGGCGTAGGCTACAAAATAGGCGAGGATGAAGATGACAAATAAGATATTTAAAACCGTGCTTGCGGTGGCGATGATTGTCGCGCTGCTGGTGAGCCTGCTGATTATATGCGTGCTTTATAGCTTTTTCGATGGACAGATGCGAGAAGAGCTGCAAAACGAGGCTACGCTGCTGAGCGCCGTCATAGATGCCAGCGGGGAAGACGTGGCGCTGCTGAGAAATGCGGCCCTGGCGGAGGGTATGCGCATTACCTGGATTGACAGCGACGGAACGGTGCTTTTTGATACCAACGCAGACGAGACGGCGATGGAAAATCACGCAGACCGGGAGGAATTCCAGGAGGCCATAGAGTCGGGAACGGGAGAAAGTGAGCGGTATTCCGATACTATTTCGGAAAAGACTATTTACTATGCTATTCGCCAGGAGGATGGCACCGTGCTGCGGCTTTCCAACACCGTGCAGAGCATTTGGGGCATTATTTTGGGCATGGCTCAGTCCTTTGTTATTATCATTATCGGCGTGGGCATCGTATCCTTTATTTTAGCGAAGCGGCTTTCCAAGTGGATTGTGCGCCCCATCAACACCATTGACCTGGCCCATCCGGAGGACAGCGATGTCTACGACGAATTGACGCCTCTGCTATCCCGACTGTCCCGTCAAAACCGGCGTATCGACGAGCAGATTGAAATGCTCAAGCGGGACGAGGAAGAGTTGGCGACGATTTTGGACAATATGTCTGAGGGGCTGGTTATGATTAGCAGCGCAGGTCACGTTTTGACCATTAACGCCAGCGCCATGCAACTGTTTGGCGTGGGGAGAGAATGCATTGGCAAGAGCTTTATTGCCGTCAGCCGTGACCCAATGGTGGGCGAAGTGGTCAGCAGAGCCCAGGCGGGCAAGACCTCCGTGGAAATTTGGGAAAAGGGAGTCAAGGCATATCAGCTCTATGCAAACCCGGTGGAGCTGGAGGATGGCTCGAGGGGCGTTGTACTGCTGATTCTGGATGTGACGGAAAAGACAGAGGCAGAACGCCTGCGCAGAGAGTTTTCCGCTAACGTATCCCACGAGCTGAAGACACCCCTGACCTCTATTGTAGGTTATGCGGAAATTATGAAAAACGGCATGGTAGATCCCAAGACAGTGCCGGAATTTGCCGGAAGGATTTACGATGAATCCGGCAGGCTGATCAAGCTCATAGAGGATATTATCAACCTTTCCATTCTGGATGAGGGCGACATTAACGCGCAGAAGGAGTCCATTTCGCTGCACGAGATGGCAGAGGAAATTGCCGAGCAGCTGGAGCCCTCTGCAAAGGAAAAGAATATCTCCTTCTCCGTCTATGGCGACGGCAGCAGGATTTCAGGCGTTCGCAGGATTATCTATGAGATTGTCTACAATCTGATGGAAAATGCGGTGAAGTATAACGTAGAAAACGGAAAGGTGAGGGTGACGGTGGAAAGTGACGACGAAACAGTCAGCCTGACGGTTGCCGACACGGGTATTGGCATCCCGGCAGAGCAGCAGGATAAGGTGTTTGAGCGGTTTTATCGGGTTGACAAGAGCCATTCCAAGGAAACGGGAGGCACGGGCCTGGGGCTATCTATTGTAAAGCACGGGGCGCTTTTCCACCATGCTAAGGTTTCCATGAAGAGCAAGCTTGGGGAGGGAACGGAAATTACCGTAGTGTTCCCCAAGGAGGAAGAATAGGCGCAGCGCAGAGGGCAAAGCCCTCTGCATTTGCGTTTTAATGCGAAAACCCATTGACATTTTACGGCGGGCGAGCTATAATATTGTTCGTCGTGAATAGGCGGTAGTGCTGGAACAGGCAGACAGGCACGTTTGA
>DBGCIZ010000087.1:0-9101 GCA_048355355.1 Christensenellaceae bacterium
TGCTCGCCTTTCCGCGTGCCGATTGCGCGCCTGGCAGCAGCACATGCAGCCGTATTGGCTAAGAAGGAGAAATAAGTCCATAGACTGACACAAGGACGGCAGGTGAAATTCATCTGCCGTCTTTTTTATACTCTGCTGTTTATCTGGCACACAAACAATCCTGCGGCATATTTTATTAATAAGGCGCGGAGCGTATTTTGGCTCTGTCAAAATTGATTGTATACTCGAAAGGAGAGAGAAAAATATGCCAACCCTATTGAACAATCAGGCCAGCATTCAATATGACTATGACGGCGCGCAGGCGCCCAGCACAGCAAGCTCTAATACGACGACTACGACGCTGCTGGACGAATACAGTCTGCTTGCGACAAAGGAGGCGCTGATTACCAACTTCCGCCCTGGGGACAACGTGACCTATGTGGTGCGCATTGTCAACAATGGGCGGGGGGACCTCTATAGCGTTACGGTGAACGACAATTTAGGCGGTGCGCCTGGTGGTGTTAACCCGTTGGCTTATTTGGCTGGCTCCGCGCGGGCTTATAGCAATGGCGCGGCAGGTGTGGCGATAACGCCAATCGTCGCTCCGGGGAGCCTGACCTTTGAGCTGACCAATTCGCTGACGCCGGGCTCGTCTGTCATTTTAGTCTATATGGCGCAGGTTATTACGGCTTTGCCGGCCTCCATCAGCACTATCACCAATATAGCAGAGGTCAGCGCTCTGGGCGGCTCGACCTCCGGCCAGGTGGTCAAGGCCTCTCCCGCGCCGACGGCGATTATCAGCCGGGAGGCATATGCGGACCTCTCCATCTATAAGGCGGCAGACAAGATGAACGTTACCAACGGAGATACGCTGACCTACACCTTTACGCTGACAAACACGGGAACTGAGGTAGCACGCGACGTTGTCCTGACGGACAGCTTCCCGCCGAATTTCACCATCAGCTCCGTTTCCGTCACGTCAAATGGAGTGACAATCAATTACCCTGCTTCGGAGTATGACGTTACCAATAACACGATTACGCTACCCAACGCCAACGGGACGCCTATTGCCGTTCCCGCAGCCACCAGCGCGGGCTCTGGCGTTACGACCATTACCATTGCGGGCACTGTCTCTGCATAGGGTGGGTGGCATGGGCGTATCCTATGATACAAAAGGAAAGCCTCCGGTACAAACAGCCGGAGGCTATTTTTTTGTCTATGTTACGAGAGAGCCGCTCAAGGGCGCTGCGCCATGTCAGCGGCTTGCTGTCTCTTGAGAAGGAACACTGCCAAAACGGCCAGACAGCCCTGGGTAACCGGGATGGAGAGCCAAATTCCGTCCAGCTGCAGCAACGGGGGCAGGAGAAACAGCAGGAGAAGCAGAAGAAGGGGCTCGCCATAGATGAGAAGGTAGGCGACGAGGTTTTTATGGGTGGCATAGAAATAGGCAATGGCAACGCGAAGAAACGCGATAAACAGAAAACCTGCCAGAAAGAAGGGCATCGCCGCGCTGACGCCGGCAGTCACCGCGGGGGATGCGCCAAAGAGAATGGGAACAGCCTCCCGCAGAAAAAACATAGAAATCATGCAGACAGCAGCCAGCGAGAAGGCGAAAATAAAGGCCATTTTCAAAATTGTCTTGGCCGAAAGCCGGTCACCCTGGCCATAATATTGGCTGAGGAGCGGCTGGCATCCGTCGCCCACGCCCTGCAACAGAAGCTGGACAATGACCGTCACATAGGCGATGACGGCGTAGACGGCAACGGCGTCTTCCCCACCGTAGAGCAAAGCGGCCCGGTTGACGAAAATCAGAATGATATTGGGGGAAAAGGTCAGCCCAAAGGGAGAGACTGCGCTGGCCAATATGGCCGCAGGTCCCTTTTGCAGCGAGCGCATAGCGGCGATAGACGTATGGGCCCGCCTGCGAAGCAGAAATGCCAGACAGATGACCATGGTGACGCCTTGGCCAATGATAGTGGCAAGGGCTGCGCCGGCCATGCCCCGCTCCAGAACGGAGACGAAGAGATAATCCAGGGCAATGTTGGTAAGAAAGCCGGCAATCATGGCCATCATGGCGGTGACAACGCCGCCCAGGTTTCGGATGAGGGGTATGAGCCCAGTGCCTAAAATTTGCAGAGCAGCCCCATAGACGATAATCTGCATATAGTCCTGCGCCAGCTGCAGCAGCTGCCCCTCTGCACCAAACAGGCGGAGCAAAGGGGTTGCGGCGAGGAGAAGCGCGGCGGTGACCACGATGCAGGCCCCAGCCAAAAGGAACAGGGTATAGGTGAAATAGCCCTTTTGCCTTTTTTCATCTCCGCGGCCCACCTCGATGGCAAATTGAATGGCGCCTCCCATGCCGATGCCGGTGCCGATGGCTTGAATCAGCGCAGTCAGCGGATAAGCGATGTTGATGGCGGCCAAACCAGCGTCCCCGATGCTCCTGCCCACAAAGAAGCCGTCTACAATAGCGTAGACGCCGGAAAGGGCAAAGGCCAGAATGCAGGGCAACACATATTTAAAAAAATTCTTTTTCATAGGCGGCTCCTCCAATTTCCTCCGTCAGATAATCTAAATAGGCCTGGTTGTTGCGAATCATGGAATCCCGGTTTTCTTTGCTGAAGCGCAGCATGACCCGCTCTTCCAGAGAGAAGAGGGCATCCATGGCTTCCCGGGCAAAGTCTAGGCCGGCGTCTGAAAACAGAATGCGCTTATTGCGCCGGTCTGCCTCCATAGGCGTCAGGGTAATATATCCGCGGGCCTCGAATTCCTTTAAAATAGAATGCACCGTCTGCTTGGTTATGACCCACCGCTGGCAAATCTGCTTTTGGCTGCATTGATTTGGCTGTTCCCAAAGCGCATAGAGAACCAAAAGCGCATGGTAGGAGAGGCCTAATTTTTTAGCAAAGCGACTATAAATCCCCTCCATTTCCCGCCAAATGCGGTAGTATTCCCGTATGGCGGTGTGAATTTCTTCTGGCATACTGCGCACCTCCTCGATTAGTCTGCTGTCAGACTAATTGGAAGTATATCTGAGGGAAGATATCCTGTCAAGAGGGAAGCGCAAAATTGATGGGGGCATAGAAAAAAGCGCGGCTGTGTCGCCGCGCCAAAGTGGGAATCAGCAGGTTAGCTGATGGCCTTTTCTGCAAAATCCGTCCGGACGATTTCGTCATAGGGGGCTCTCTCTGTCAGCTCTCCGGCCTCCTCCATCACATCCTGAAGGCGGTTAAAGGATTCCTCCTTGAGAATGGGGTCCGAATTCCAGGCGTCGATTTCCTGGTGTCGCTGGACCGTGCTGGCCAAAAGCTCCACATCCGTATCGGGGAAGTAAGAGGCGATAAGCTCTGCGACCTCCTCCGGGGAGGATTCTGCAATCCACTTCTGCGCCTTGGCAATGGCATTAGTGAAGCCCTGAATGATTTCCGGGTTCTCTTCAATATAGCTCTTCTTGGCAAAATAGGCGGTATAGGGAATCTCGCCGCTATCTTGACCCACCGAGGTCAGCACATAGCCCTTGCCCTCCTGCTCCATCAGGGATGCGGTGGGCTCAAACAGGGCCACGTAGTCGCCCAGGCCGCCGGCAAAGGCGCCGCCCATATTGGCAAACTGGATGCTGGTGTCGATGGTCAGCTCGTCAAGAGAAACGCCGTTCTGCTTGATGACGTACTCCAGCGTCATTTCAGGGACGCCGCCCTTTCTGCCGCCGATGAGATATTTGCCCTTCAAATCTTCGTAGGAAAAATCCTCGTCCGTCCTGCCGACGATAAAGGAGCCGTCCCGCTTGGTCAGTTGGGCAAACACCTGGGCGTAGTCCTCGCGGCCTTCGTTATAAATATAGATGGCGGCTTCCGGCCCTGCCAGGCCGATATCCACCTGGTCGGAAATGACGGCCGTCATGACCTTGTCGGCTCCGGCTCCGTTAATCAGCTCCAGCTCGATGCCCTCTTCCTCAAAATAGCCCAGCTCAATGGCGGCATATTGAGGCGCATAGAAGACGGAATGCGTCACCTCGCTCAGGGTGATTTTGGTCAGCTCCTGCTTTGCCGGTGCGGAGCAGCCCACCAGGCCAAAAATCATCAGGACAGCCGCAAGTAAGATGCAAACGATTTTTTTCATAAAAAACTCCTTTCATACTGCGCTTAGTTGTTGCGACCCTTGCTTACTACTTTTTCTATAATCGTGACAATCTGATACATCAAAGCTGCGGCAATGGCCAGTATAATGACGCTGGTCATGACCAGGTCCATCTGAAATACCTGAGAGCCATAGACAATCAGATAGCCGATGCCGGCTTTCGAAACTAAGAATTCGCCCATGATAACGCCAACCCAGGAAAGGCCCATGTTGACCTTCAGAGAGTTGACAATGGTGCAGACGTTATAGGGAAGGACGACCTTTTGAAAAATCTGCATTTTTGTCGCCCCAAGGGTTTGAAGCAGCAAAATCTTGCTCTTGTCTGTATTCACGAAGCCGTTTAAAACCTCCATGATGGTGACAATCAGAGAGATGGCAAGGGTCATCATGATAATCGCGCCAGAGCCAGCGCCAACCCACACGATGAATATCGGCCCCAATGCTACCTTGGGCAGCGCGTTGAGCACGACAAGATAAGGCTCCATAATCCGCGTCAGCCGCTCCGACCACCATAGCAGCGTGGCGATTCCCGTGCCGATGACAGTCCCCGCCACGAAGCCGATGATGGTTTCAAGGCAGGAAATGCCGATATGCATAAACAGCTCGCCGCTGGAATACAGGGTGGCAATAGTTTCCACAATGCGGGAGGGCTGGCTCATGATAAAGGAATCAATCCAACCCAGGTCGGCGGCCACCTCCCAAAGGACAAAAAACAAAACGATGATTGCCGCCCGGGCGATATAGACCAGCCGCTTATCCGCCTTTCTTTTGTTCAGATACACCGCTCTTTCCTTTGAGACGGCCTCCTTTGTAGTGGCTGCGCCGTTATACATGAATGTCCAACTCCTTCCATATCTGATTGAAATAGAGCCGGAATTCCGGCGCCTCGCGACGCACAAGGGGCCCTGAATCTCCGTTTGACAGCTCTATTGTGTGAATATTTTTTACGGTTGCCGGGCGGGCCGAAAGGACGACGACCCGGTCTGACATGCTAACGCTCTCGGAAATATCGTGGGTGACCATGATGGCGGTTTTCCCCTCGTTTTTGATGATGGTGTAAATATCGTCTGAAACGGCCAAGCGTGTCTGATAATCTAAGGCGGAAAACGGCTCATCCAGCAGCAGGATGTCGGGCCGGGTGGCCATGGTCCGAATCAGCGCGGCCCGCTGCCGCATGCCGCCGGAAAGCTGAGAGGGATGCTTCTTCATAAAATCCCCCAGGCCGTAGGTGGTTAAAAGATGCTCCACGTATTCCACATTCTCTCTGGTTTTGCATTTTCGTATTTCAAGGCCCAGAAGGGCGTTTTCCAGTATGGTGCGCCATTCGAAGAGGTGGTCCCGCTGCAGCATATAGCCCACGCTGGAATGGTCGTCTGACTTTCCGTTGATGGTGATTTTGCCCTCGGAGGGGGTGATAAGCCCGGCGATGGCGGATAATATGGTGGTTTTGCCGCATCCGGAGGGGCCGACCAGCGATACAAAATCGCCCTTTTCCACAGAAAAGGACACATCTTTGACGGCCTCCGTCTCGCCGTCTGGTGACTGGTATTTGATTGTTATGTTTTCCACAGATACTGTCATATTGCTTCCTCCTAAAGCTATAATATGTGGATTGGCGGTTTCTGTTAAAGGTTATCGCGGCAATTTTAGAGGGACGAGTTTTATACTTTCTGTAAAAAGCCATGGGCCTTCCTTTACGAATAGGAGGAAATATGCTATTATAATAAACTGAATAGATGTATGGAAAGTGAGATTTGAATGAAAAAGAAAACGAGCAAGCCGAAGCAACAGAAAAAGGCCAGCGTCCGCATTATTCCTCTCGGCGGCATTGGCGAGGTCGGCAAAAATATGACAGTAGTGGAATGGGAGGACAATATCGTCGTAATCGACTGTGGCCTCATGTTCCCGAGAGAGGACATGCTGGGCATAGATTATGTGATTCCGGATACGACCTATTTGGAGCAGAATAAAGACAAGGTAAAGGCATTTATCATCACCCACGGCCATGAGGACCATATCGGCGCGACGCCGTATGTCCTGGGAAATTTTAAGGTGCCCGTCTATGGCACCAGGCTGACCCTTGCCCTGGTGGATTTAAAGCTGCAGGAGCAGGGCGTGGAGCATGTCGACCTGCGCGTAGTGACAGCGGGGGACCGGGTGCAGTGCGGCGTCTTTGAGGTGGAGTTCATCAAGGTGAGCCACAGCATTGACGATGCGGTAGGGCTGGCCATTCATACGCCCCAGGGAACCATTATCCATACGGGCGATTTTAAGGTGGACTACACCCCAATCGACGGCAAGGTGACGGATTTGAACAAGTTTGCAGAGCTGGGCAGCCAGGGCGTGCTGGCCCTCATGTCCGACAGCACCAATGCGGAAAAAATGGGCTACACCATTTCGGAAAAAAGCGTGGGAGCAACTTTTGAGGACTATTTCTCAGACTGCAAAAGCAGGATTATTATTGCAACCTTTGCCTCTAATATTCACCGGCTGCAGCAGGTGGTGGACGAGGCGAAAAAATACAACAGGAAAATCTGCCTGGCAGGCAGAAGCATGGTGAAAATCGCCAAGGTGGCCACAGAGCTGGGCTATCTGAACCTGCCGGAGAAGATGCAGCTCAGCATGGACGAGGTGGAGTCCGCGCGGGATAATAAGGTGGTCATCCTGACCACGGGCAGCCAGGGAGAGCCCATGTCCGGCCTGGTGCGCATGGCAGCAGGGGAGCACGCCAAGCTGCGGATTAAGCAGGGCGATTTGGTCATCATATCGTCTACGCCCATCCCCGGCAACGAAAAATACGTGTCCGACGTTATCAACATGCTCTACCGGGGCGGCGCAAAGGTGGTATACGGCCGGCTGGCCCAGGTGCATGTCTCTGGCCATGCCTGTCAGGAGGAGCTGAAGCTGATGCTGACCCTGACCAAGCCAAAGTATTTTATCCCGGTGCATGGGGAGTACCGCCATATTTACAGCCATGCGGCCCTTGCCTACGAGGTCGGCATGCGGGAAAAGGATGTATTTATTGCAGAGCTGGGCACCCCCATAGAGCTGGCGGAGAAGAGCGCCGCCGTTGGCAAGCCGGTGGAATCTGGCATTGTCATGATAGACGGCGCAGGGATTGGAGATGTTGGCAGCGTGGTGCTGCGGGATAGGAAGGTCCTTTCCAGCGATGGGCTGTTTATCGTAGTCGTGACTATCTCAAAGGAGGATTTGGCGCTGGTTTCCGGGCCGGATATTATTTCAAGGGGATTTGTCTATATGAAAGAATCCGAGGAACTGCTGGAGGAAGCCCGGCGCATGGTAGTCCACATTATTGAGGATTGCGAGCGGAAAAACATCCACGAATGGATGACCATTAAGGGGCGGATTAAAAAGGCCCTCAGCGGATTTTTGTACAATAAGACCAAGCGGAGTCCTATGATTCTGCCGATTATTATCGAGGTGTAAGCCATGTATGTTTACGACAGCGCCAACGCCCTGGCCAGGGCGATTCGGGAGTGCGAGGAGTTTAAGGCCTATAAGCGGCTGAAAGACCAGGTGATGGCAGACGAGGGAACCAAGCAGCTGATTACCCAGTATAAATCCCTGCAATTTGCCGCTCAGGCAGAATATCTGGCCGGGCGTGAGCCCAGCAGGGAGACGGTGGACAAGCTGCAAAAAATGGGCGAGGTGCTGCAATTTAATCCGGCTGTAGCGGAATATTTTACGGCGGAATACAAGTTTAATACCATTGTTTCCGATATCTATAGGATTATCGGAGAGGCCTGCGAAATCGATACCAGCCTTTTTGAGCGGTAGGGGAGCGGCAAGATGAAAAGACGAAACAGCTTTTTTGAAGAGGAAAACGTCACCATGCGCCAGGATAAGGACGCCCCAGAGGTGGACGAAAGCCAGCAGCAATGGGATGAGGACAGCCAATATAAAAGCCAGCGGGAAAAATCCATGAACCGCAATCCCACCAGAATTGTCATTTGGCGGGTGCTGCGGCCGGTGATTTCCGTGGTGATTGGCTTGGCCATTGTCTGCGGCGGCATTGTCTTTGCTATCGACTATGTAAAGCAAAACTATTTTGACCCGGTGGATCGGAATGATAGGACGACTAAAACCGTCGTCATTGACGAGGGCGATAGCCTGACAGAAATTTCGGAGAAGCTGGAGGAGGCCGGCATTGTCCGCAGCGCAACGGTATTCAAATACTATGCGGATTTTACAGACATGGCCTCTAAGCTGCTGGCGGGGCGGTTTGAGCTCTCTCCCAGCATGACCATGGACGATATTATCGACGAGCTGAAGCGCCCCACGGCGGCGGAGACTGTCACCATGATTACCTTTATAGAAGGGGCGACTGTGGAGGATATGGCAGAGACCCTGGTGCAGGAGGGGATTTTGAAAAATTCCGAGCGCTTTTTGGAGATGGCGCGAACCGGCGAGGGCTTGGTGGATGAGTATCCCTTTATCGCCGCAGTGGCGGAGCAGAACGAGACCTCTGAAAATAAGCGGGAATACCTGGTGGAGGGCTATCTCTTCCCGGATACCTACGAGGTCTATGTGAACTCCACAGAGGAGCAGATTTTTGAGCGGCTGCTGAGCCAATACGATTCCGTCTGGGCAACGCCTGCGGAGGGGCATACGGAATCCCGGGACGAGCGGGCAGAGGAGCTGAATATGACCATGGATGAGGTGATAATCCTGGCGTCTATCATTGAAAAGGAAGCAAAGACGGACGACTTTACCAAGGTTTCAGCCGTCTTCCACAATCGTCTGAACCGAGGAATGAACCTGGAATCCTGCGCGACCCACCAGTATTTTATGAAGGAGCGCCGGTTGCTCTGGACGAGAGAGGAGCTGCAAATCGACTCGCCTTACAATACCTATCTCTATGGCGGGCTGCCTCTTGGGCCAATTTGCAACCCGAGCCGGGCTGCAATCGACGCGGCCCTCTATCCGGACGAGGAGTACATGGAGGAAGGCTACCTGTTCTTCTG
>DBGCIZ010000088.1:0-2330 GCA_048355355.1 Christensenellaceae bacterium
CACCGATGCCGGTCAGCAGCGCCATGAGCACCGGCGTAATGTTCTCCACCATCATGGAAAGGGAGTCCAGCGCCTGGCTGGCCTGCACAATGCAGCTTGCCAGCATGGCGGCGCCAATGGAGCTGACCACAATGTACCCCGCCCGAAAGGACGCCTGGGCCACGTTTGCATTTTGAAAGGAGGAGCGCATCCTGCTTAAAATCCCCGTCACCAGCAGCATGAGGACAATCTGGGCCACTGCGCCGCCAAAGGCGCCCGCCTGGCCAAACAGCTCGTCTAGAATGCCGTTTAAAACCTGCTCTACCGTATATTCCGAAAAGCCCTCTGTCGCCAGCTGGTTCAGAGCATCCTCCAAAGAGCTGCCGCCGAAGGTGTCAGGGTCGTAGATTTCCTCCAGGCCGGAAAGGTCCAAATCCGCCAGGATATTGCCGATTTCTTCTTCTATATTGACGTCCTGGCCGGCCTCTGCCTCCTCGGCGCAGACGCTCCGCGCCGGCAGGAGCAGGCAGAGGAATAGCGCCAACCAAATCCATCCCCTTTTCTTTTGCATAGGCGCCTCACATGAGAGAGAGTATAATATCTAAAAAATTCCCAAGCAGCGGCAGGGTGACCACCATAATCATGACCTTCCCGCCCAGCTCTACCTTGGAGGCCGTCGCGTTTTCCCCCGCGTCCCTGAGAATCTGGACGGCAAACTCGCAGACGTAGGCAATCCCCGTGATTTTCAGCACTACCTTGACACCTTCGTAAACGCCCTCGTATTGCTCGCTGAAATTTCTCAGGAAATCTACGGCGTAGACCAGTTGGTCTGCCACCATGAGAAAAATCATAATTCCCGCCGCAATGCTTATCTGCACGGAAAGCTCCGGATTGTTCTTTTTGATGATGATTGCCAGCAGCCCTGCCACCAGGCCGACTGCGGCAATTTTCACAATATCCATCTCAATACAGGCCGAAGATGCTCTTCACGCTGGTAAACAGGTCGCTCACCAGGTTCACCACCATGAGCAGCACGATAATCAGGCCGGCGATGGAGACCATGGTCGCCATGTCGTCCCGGCCGGAGCGGACCAAAAGCTGATTGAGCACGGCCACTAATATGCCGATCGCTGCGATTTTAAACACCAGGTCAATGCTAACTGTCATGATTTTCTCCTTATGCCAGGACGATTGCAATCATGATTCCCCCCAGCATACAGAGGGAACGGACGGCCCTGGCCTTTTTCATCTGCTGGTTTTTCATTTCGGAAATAATGCCCCCCAGCTCCTTGGCAAACTCCCCGTAAGCATCGGCAATCATCTGGGAAATCGATGCCGACCCGGCCGTCACGATAAAATTCACCAGGGCCTGCTGGGCCTTGCCGTCTATCAGGGCCAGGGCTTCGCCTCCCTCGCTGAGGGCCATGCGGCAAATCTGAAACAGATTGACGCCCGGGCACTCCCGCATCAGCTCCGCCATCCGCCCAAAAAGCCCGTCCATGCCGATTTTATCGCAGTGCTTCAGGGCCTCAAAGAGCGTCATCCGCTGAAACACCAGGCAGTTTTTCATGGCCTTGCCGCAGTTCATCAGCCTGACCAGGGCGGTCAGCCGCTGGTCTGCGCTTCGCACCACCACATTGCCCATAATGGCGCTGGCGATGACGATAATGGAGAGCGTCACTATTTTTCCCACCATTTGATATTCCCTCCCCCCTCGCTGGCCTCCATACGGAAGGGCTTCGCCAGCAGCGGTGCCCCCTCTGCGTCATATACCTGCTCTGCCGTCCCGCGGCCCAACGTGGCAGAGAGCAGGACTGTCCTGCGGATTACGCCCCCTTCGTAGAGCCGCCTAAAAAACAGCCGCTCCTTGAGCCGTTCCATGGAGTCTCCGTGGGCCGTAGCCAGGACGATAACGCCTGAATTAACGGCCTCGTTGATGGCCTCCAGCTCCCGGTCGTCCCCGATTTCATCCGTGGCTATCACCTGCGGCGAAAGGGTTCTGAGGGCAATGCTGATGCCCAGGCTCTTGGGGCACCCCATCAATACGTCGCACCGTTCCCCCAAATCAAAGGCATAGCCCCCGGTGATTTCGCTCCGCTCGTCTACCACTGTGCACTTCATGGGGGATAGCCCGTCCCCTGTGGAAATGGCGCGGACTAGATCCCGCAGCAGCGTGGTTTTGCCATTTTGGGGCGCGGATACAATCAGCGTATGGACCATTTTGCCATCCTCCAGCAGATAGGGCAGCAGCTGCCGGCAGATGCCCTTCATTTCCCGGGGCATTCTGATATTGATAGAGGTAAAATCCCGGATTTGCCGGATGGCGCCATTTTCGCAGACCGCCTTTCCTC
>DBGCIZ010000089.1:0-11840 GCA_048355355.1 Christensenellaceae bacterium
AGGCCACCCAGGTTTCCGGGTTCATGAGAATAGCGCAGTCTAAACCAACGTTATACTTGCTCTCTGTGACGAATTTTTTCCACCAGGCCCGCTTCACATTGTTTTTAAATTCCACACCGAGAGGGCCATAATCCCAGGTGTTGGCAAGGCCGCCGTAGATTTCGGAGCCGGGGAAGACAAAACCTCTGTTTTTGCAGAGGGCCACGATTTTTTCCATGGTTTTTTGAGCTTGTTCCATTTTCCAATTTCCTTTCCAAATCATAAATAAACGCCCCCTGCACCCGGCAAGGGACGAAGCGTTCTCCGTGGTTCCACCCTTTTTGACGGCAAACTGCCGCCCACTTTACGCAATGCGCAGCGCTGCTATGAGGCGCCCTCGAATATTGCCGGCCCGCGCCTTTCACCAGCCGGCGCGTCTCTGAGTTTGGCCGGGAAAATTCTCTCTCCCCGCGCTGCCTTGTTATATTATTTTCATCTTAATCAATAAAGGCGCTGGTGTCAATGTTTTTTTAGCACACTTCAAAAAATCAAACGTATAATACAGTAAGCTTACAAAAAAGCTCGAAAATAATCTTTGATTGACTAGGAGGTCTAAAAGTATGTGTAATAATGGTGTTTTCGGCGGAAACAGCTGTATTTGGCTCCTCATCCTGCTGTGCTGCTGCGGTGGCCACAATGGTTGCGGTTCTGCTGCTAACTTTGCAAACAATAACAGCTCCTGCTGGTGGCTGATTCTGTTGCTGCTGATTTGCGGCGGCTGCGGAAATGCTGCTGAAGAGGCCAACAACGGCTGCGGCTGCTCTTGCTGCTAATGGAATAAAAAGCTGATGAAAAAAGCGCCGTGCACCTCCTGAGCAGGAAGCGTGTTCCACGGCGTTGCACAACGGGCCGCATTTGCGGCCCGTTTTCTCGCGCTATAAAATCTGGTTCAGCTCCAGATGCTCGCCGTCCGGCCCGCGGAACATAACATAGCGGACCCCTTTTTCGAACACAGGCATAAAGACGGGCTCCTCCGTTTCAAAGGCTATGCCTTTAGCGGCGAGTTCCTGCATGGTTGCTTCGATATCGTCCACCATAAAGGCAATATGGTCGAAATAGCCATCACACTTCTGGCTATATTCGGGGAACTGGACGATTTCAATGGTCAAATCATTGAACCGAACAAAGCACACCTTGGTGCCGTCGTCCATCGTCGCCTCGCAGGTGACCTCAAAGCCAAGCGTTTCCGTATAAAAGGCCTTGGATACCTGAACATCCTTTACAAAAAGTCCAACATGGTTTAAACCGGTCATCATAAATTTTTCCTCCGATAAAAATAGTGGTAATAAAGCTATTATAATACGTACAGGCAAAAATGTACATACTAATTCACTAAAAATTCCTGTTGTTGACATTATGTATTAGCATGTTATAATAGGAATGGCTTGAAAGCCCGCTATATCTACAGGAGGATTGATTATGGAATTGCAGATTGCTCTGGATGCTGTCAGCCCGGGAAGAGGCATACAGATTGTTACGGCCGCGAGAGATTATGTGGATATTATTGAGATGGGGACAGGCTTTTTGCTGATGAACGGATTCCATCCTATCAGTGTATTCAAGGAGCTGTTTCCAGAGAAGAAGATTCTTGCAGATACCAAAATCATGGACGGCGGCTATCATATCGCCAAGACTGCCTTCGAGGCAGGGGCGGACATCGTGACCACCTGCTGCTGCGCAGAGGAGGCGACTGTGCGCGGCGTCAACCAGGCGGCAAAGGATATGGGCGGCGAGGTTTTGGTGGATTTGATTGCGCTGGACGACTATGCAGAGCAGGCAAAGCTGCTAAATCCCTTAAAGATAGATTACGTTTGCGCCCATATGGCGGTGGATACAGAGCAGGACAACGATATCGCCAGCTTTTTTGAAAAGCTGAATACAGTGCATTTCGACGCGAAAATTTCTCTGGCCGGCGGGATTACCATTGAAAGACTGCCGGAAATTATGAAGTATCAGCCGGATGTGCTCATTATTGGCCGGGCCATTACAGAGGCGGCAGACCCGGCGGAGGCTGCAAAGACCTTTAAAATGGCGAAATAGGGGATAGAAAGCCATGATTAAGGAATATTCACTACAAATTCTGGAGGAATTGAAGGAGCGCATCGAAACCTTTGACGATGCACAGCTGGTGCGTGCGGCGGACATGATTGACGCAGCCCCTGCTGTGTACTTTGCAGGAATGGGAAGGTCCCGCCTGTTTATCATGAGCTTTTGTATGCGCCTGATGCATTTGGGCCTGAAGTGCTATATGGTGGGAGACGTGACCACGCCGGCCATTCAGAAGGGCGATTTGCTGGTGATTGGCTCTGGCTCCGGCGAGACGGAAAGCCTGGTAGCGATGGCGAGGAAGGCAAAGGGCCTGGGCATCGACATTTTGCTCTTTACCTCGGCGAAGGAATCCTCCCTGGCTTCTCTGGCGGACTGCATTTTCCGCATTGACGGGCCATCCTCCAAGCTGAAGGAGCAAAGCCAGGTGAAATCCATCCAGCCCATGGGTTCCCTCTTCGAGCAGGGCTGCCTTTTCGCCTACGAAGGAATTATGGTCTACTTGATGCACAAGCACCATACCAATGGCGACGAAATGTTTAAGCGCCACGCCAATCTGGAATAGGCTGAGGAAAATAGAAGCAATGCACGGCGGCAAAGGGAGACCTGCCGCCGTTTTTGGCTTTTTATGCTATCATAGCGGCAATGGGGCAAAGGAGGAAGAGGCGATATGAAAAAGTGGTACGACGAGGAATATGAATGGAGGATTGAGGTCGTTGCCTTTCTGCGGGGCAGCAGCCCAGAGCGGTATTGCAGAAATGGCGAGGAGATTGGCGATGTCTATACCTGCACTTACGGATGCCCGGTCAATGCAGAGGGTCAGGGAATCTGCTCAAAGGCTATGACGGTGATGTTCCCCGTGATGGAGGCGGTTCGAAGTGGCGGCGATTTGAGAAACATCGGCGGCGCCAGCGCATATTGCAAGGATATCGTATGCCCAGACGGCAACGTGGTCTTCCGGCTGACTGCGAAAAAGCTGAGCGGCGAGAATTTCTTCCGGGGGAATTTTTGCGATTCCTAAGGGCTGGGCAAAAGGCGGCGCGTTGGGAAGCACAGAACGGCATCGCATCTGGTTCACCTGGGGCGATGTTTTTTTATAGCTATCATAGAAAAGGAAAAAGTGCGCCTGACCTTTCGGGAAAAGGAGCATTTTCTCCGGTTGATAAAAATGCACTTCAGATATATAATAGAGTAGATAACTTATGGGAGAAGATGAATGGCGAAGAGCAAAAGCAAGCACAAGACAGCCAATGAAATAGCGGGAGTGATTTTTATCGCCCTGGGTCTGGCCACGGGCATTTGCGTCTATACGGATACGTCTGCCCTTTTGGTGGAGTGGATTCGGGCGTTTGTGTTTGGAGGGCTTGGCGTTGCGGGATATATTGCGCCGGTGGGCATTGTGGCCGGCGGTGTGATGACCATTATGAAGCGGGAGACGCCTAAGCCCGTTCACAAGATTATTTTAGGGGTTCTTCTTGCATTTATCGTCCTGACGTTTTTGCAGCTTTGCTATAGCCAGGCCTTCAGCATGCGTGGCGGATATTTTGCCTATTTGGAAAGTACCTTTGAGGTTGCCTCTGCTAAGCATATCGGCGGCGGCGTATTTGGCGGCCTGCTGGGTTACCCAGTAGAGTTTTTGCTGGGGCAGGCGGCAGGGATTGTAATCCTGCTGGCGGCCATCGTGGCGATTTTGATGTATTTAACTGGTTTTTCTATTAACCAGGCTGGGAGGAAGCTGGGAGAAAAGCTGGCGGCCGCAAAACAGAACCGCTTAGCAGAGCACGAAGCAAAGGCATATCAGGCAGAGCAAGAAAGAGCCTATCGAGATGCGTTTCGCTATGAGTCGGACCCTGTGGAGGAATTTTACGACGAGGCAGAGCAGGCAGGCGCGCCCGGTGCGGCAGAGACGGAGCCCGTTTATGACGCCCCTGTTTTTTACGAAGAACCGAAGGAGCGAGTTGCGCCCCGGGTGCAGCAAAGGCGGGAGGAGGAGGGCTTCTCTCTCTTTGAGGTGGAGCCAGAGGGCCCAGCCGAGCAGAAAGAGCTGGAGACAGACCTGGAATTTTCTATTGGCAAGCCAAGCGACCCGTTTTTAGATGAGTTTACCATTGAGGCAGACGAGGATGCAGCCCCTCTGCAGGAGGAAATTCCCGAGCCGCAGGTAGAGAAAGCGGCTGCGGCAGGCCCACGGCAGGAGCGCAAGCCAGCCCCAGCCAAGCCGGATTATGCCCCAGTAGAGGGCTATGAATACGATAGCTCTCAGGATACGGAATCAGTCAAGGCGGCCAAGCCGAAATTTGTCAAGCCGCCGGTAAGCCTGCTAAACAAGCCCAAAGTCAAGGGCAGCAGGGAAAATATGGATGAAATCAGGGACAAGGCCGCTCTGCTGGAGCAGACCCTAAAGAGCTTCAATATCTCTGCCAAGGTGACCAACGTGAGCATCGGCCCTACGGTGACGCGATATGAGCTGCAGCCGGCGCCCGGCGTGAAAATCAGCAGAATTGTCAACCTTTCCAACGATATTGCCCTGAACCTGGCGGCTGAGAGCATCCGCATGGAGGCGCCTATCCCCGGGAAGGCGGCCATTGGCATCGAAATTCCAAACGAGCATAAGGCTACGGTATCGGCAAGAGAGCTGATTGATACGGAGGAATTCCGCAGACAGAAGAGCAACCTGGCCTTTGCCCTGGGCAAGGACATTGCCGGGAAAAACGTCTATGCCGATTTGGCGCGGATGCCGCACATGCTGGTCTCCGGCACCACTGGCTCTGGCAAGAGCGTCTGCCTCAATACGATTATCACTAGCTTTCTCTACAACACAACGCCGGAGGAGCTGCAGTTGATTATGGTGGACCCGAAGCAGGTGGAAATGGCGGCCTATAACGATATGCCCCATATGCTGATTCCCGTGGTGACGGACCCGAAGAAGGCCTCTGGTGCGCTGGCTTGGGCAGTGACCGAGATGATTAACCGCTATAAGCTGTTTTCCCTGGCGGGCGTTAAGGAAATTGAAAAATACAATGCATTGGCGCTGAAGGATGAAAAGCCCATCATGCCTAAAATCGTCATAATCATTGACGAGTTTGCGGATTTGATGATGACCAGCTCGAAGGAGGTGGAGGATGCAGTTTGCCGGATTGCCCAGCTGGGCAGAGCCAGCGGCATCCACCTGATTATCGCTACCCAGTCTCCCCGGGCGGATATCTTTACGGGGCTAATTAAGTCTAACGTACCGTCGAGAATTGCCCTGAAGGCGGCCAACGCATTGGAGTCCCGCATCACTTTGGACGCGCCGGGAGCGGAAAAGCTCATTGGGTATGGGGATATGCTGTTTTATCCCACCGGGGCCAGCAAGGCGGTCCGGCTGCAGGGCTGCTTTATTGAGGACGCTGAACGAGATAGGATTGTTGAATTTTGGAAAAAGCAGGGCGAGGCGCAGTATGACGAAGCGGTTGCCCAGGAAATAGAAAAGGCCGCAGCAGGGGACGAGACGGATAGCTCTGGCGGAGGAGATTCTGCCGGCGAGGGAGACCCCATGCTGCCGCGGGCCTTGCAGGTGGCGCTGGACCACGAGGGCGTTTCAACGTCCATGCTGCAAAGGCGGCTCCGCCTGGGCTACGCAAAGGCGGCCAGAATCGTCGATGAAATGGAGGAAAGGGGATGGGTCGGCCCAGCCAACGGCAGCAAGCCGCGGGAGGTCCTCGTAACCTGGGAGGACTATAACAGGCTGTTCGGCCCGAGAGACGGGATATGACGGAAAAGCTGAAAATTGGGATGGTATCTTTGGGCTGCTCCAAAAATACGGTGGATGCAGAGCTGATGCTGGGGAAGCTGAAGTCTGCTGTTTTGACGGCAAACCCGGCAGAGGCGGACGTAATCATCGTCAACACCTGCGGGTTTATTGAAGCGGCAAAGCAGGAATCCATCAACGCCATTTTGGAGATGGCAGAGTATAAGAAGCAGGGAAGCTTGAAGGGGCTGGTGGTGACGGGATGCCTGTCCCAGCGGTATCAGGACGAGTTGGCCCGGGAACTGCCGGAGGTGGACGTGTTTCTCGGGGTGACTGCGGCGGAGGACATCGCCGGGGCAGTGGAAAGCGCTTTGGCTGGCCAGCATCAGGAGACCTTCCGCGCTCCTACTGTAGCGGGAGATTACGAAAACAGAGTCTTGACCACGCCACCGCACTATGCCTATCTGAAAATTGCAGAAGGGTGCAGCAACCGCTGCTCCTACTGCGCCATTCCCGATATCCGGGGGCCCTTGCAGAGCCGCCCCATAGAGGATATCCTGCGGGAGGCCAGGAGCCTAGTGCTCTCCGGCGCGCGGGAGCTGATTGTCATCGCGCAGGACACGACCAAATACGGGCAGGACCTCTATGGCCAGCCGTGCCTGCCGCAGCTGCTCAGGCGGCTGGCGGAGGAATCCGGCGCTAGGTGGATTCGCGTGCTCTATTGCTACCCAGAAAGCATTACAGATGAGCTGCTGGATGTGATGGCGGGGCATGATAATATCGTCAAATATATTGATATTCCCGTTCAGCATCTGGACGATGGCATTTTGCGGCGGATGAACCGGCGGAGCCGTCAGGCTACGGTTTACGATGCGGTGCGCCGTATCCGCCAAGCAGACCCCAGGTTCATTATCCGTACAACGCTCATTGCGGGATTTCCCGGGGAAACGGAGGAGGCCTTTCAGACCATGCTGCACGGCGTAAGAGAGCTGCGGTTTGACAGGCTGGGCGCCTTTGCCTATTCCGCAGAGGAGGGGACGCCTGCCGCGGAGTTTCCGGGGCAGCTACCTCAGGAGGTTAAGGAGGCCCGGGCTGGAGCAGTGATGGAGGCGCAGCAGCCCATCGCCAGAGCATCCAATGAGGGAAGGCTGGGCCAGACCCTGGACGTAGTGATTGAGGGCTTTGACGGGGAACGTTATTTTGGACGCTCCTACGGCGAGGCGCCGGATATCGACGGCCTGGTGTATGTGGAATCGGAAGAAGAGCTGATGCTGGGCGAGTGGTACCCCGTCCGCATAACAGGGGCGGATGAGTACGACATAAGCGGGGTGGCAGAATGAACATTCCAAATGCGCTGACTCTGCTGCGAATTGTGATGATACCGTTTTTTATTGCCGTTTACTATATTGGCTTTGACGGCTGGAACTACTGGGCGGCGGGCATTTTTATCGCCGCATCTATTACCGACATGCTGGACGGGATGATTGCCAGGAAGTCCGGCTGTGTGACCAACTTCGGCAAGCTGATGGACCCCATTGCAGATAAGCTGCTGGTGACCTCGGCCCTGCTGATTCTCCTGGAATGGGGTCAGGTAGGCGCGTTGGTCTGCATTATCATCATCGCGCGGGAGTTTGTCATCTCCGGTGTGCGGATGCTGGCGGCAGCCAAAAGCGTGGTTATCGCCGCAGGCTGGACGGGAAAGGTCAAGACGGTGGTCCAGATTGTTGGCGTGGCGGCTATCTTCTTGGGGAACCCCTGGTTCGCAGACCTGGGTATTCCCTTTGGACAGATTTTGCTGTACGTCAGTGTGGCGCTGTCTATTGTATCCTGTGTGGAATATATCGTAAAAAATAAAGCAGTATTGAAAGGATAAGTGGAACTATGGAAAAAGAGAAAGCGCTGGAATTGGCATTGACCAGCATAGAAAAGCAGTTTGGCAAAGGCGCCATTATGCGCCTGGGAGATAAGGGCGCAAATTTGGATATTAGCGTCATCCCAACGGGATGCTTTGAACTGGATATGGCCCTTGGCATTTACGGCATGCCACGGGGCAGAATTATTGAGATATACGGCCCGGAATCCTCGGGAAAGACAACGCTGGCGCTGCACGTAGTAGCAGAAGCTCAGAAGCTGGGCGGCGCAGCGGCATTTATCGACGTAGAGCATGCGCTGGATCCTTCCTATGCCCATAATCTTGGGGTAGATATCGACAATTTGCTGGTGGCGCAGCCGGATACGGGGGAACAGGCGCTGGAGATTATGGAGACGCTGGTGCGCAGCGGGGCCATTGACGTGGTCATTTTAGACTCTGTGGCAGCGCTGGTGCCAAAATCCGAAATTGAAGGAGAAATGGGGGATAGCCACGTGGGCCTACAGGCCAGGCTGATGTCTCAGGCGCTGCGTAAGCTGGCCGGCGCGATTTCAAAATCCAACACGGTGGCGATTTTCATCAACCAGCTCCGGGAGAAGGTGGGCGTGATTTACGGCAACCCGGAGGTGACGCCGGGCGGACGTGCGCTCAAATTCTATTCTTCCGTCCGCATCGAGGTTCGCAAGGGTGAGCCCATCAAAAACGGAGACGCCATCATTGGCAACAGAACCAAGCTGAAGGTGGTGAAAAACAAGGTTGCCCCGCCCTTTAAGACGGCGGAATGCGATATTTTTTACGGCAAGGGGATTTCCTATTATGGAGGCCTGCTGAACATGGGAGTAATGCACGAGATCATCAATAAATCCGGCGCATGGTTCTCCTATGGCGATATCCGGCTGGGCCAGGGCAAGGATAATGCCCGCCAGTATTTGGAGGACAATCCGGAACTGGCAGAAGAAATTAAGGCGAAGGTCTTTGAAAAGCTGGGCCGGCCCATGCCAAAGGCATCTGGCGGCGACGCGGAAGAATAAGGAAAGAAAGGGCTTGACGACCGTCAGCCCTTTTTTGATGGCGATGGAGGCTGCGGCGCAAAGCAGTGAGCCAGGGCCCATTGGAAGGAGTCTGAGAGAAACGCCGCCGCCTGACGGGCAGGGCTGCTGCCTGGGCAGAGAATATCAAACCCGTGAAAGCAGCCGGGATATTCCCGAAAATGGACGGCAATTTCCTCTGAGGCCATGGCCGAGACGTACGCAGCGGTTTCGTCATGAAAGGGGTCAATCGTGCCTACGTAGGTGCAGAGCGGGGGCATATTGGCCAAGTCCTGTGCCAGGGCAGGAGCGCTATAGATGGAGGGAGCGGAATCCCCTAGATAGAGCCGCCAGGCGGCCTCGTTGGAGGCGGCATTCCAGGCAGGGGCATTGTTATCTATGGCGCTGGCCGTGGCGTTCCGGCAATCCAGCATGGGATAAAGCGGCATTTGAAAGGCAACTGATACCTGGCCATGGTCTCTGGCATAGAGGCACAGAGCAGCGGCCAGCCCACCGCCGGCGCTTTCTCCACCGACGAAAAGCTGGTCGGGCCGGATGCCGAGGCGGGAGGCATTCTTCTTCATCCAGAGAAGAGCGGCGTAGCAGTCCTCTAATGCGGCAGGAAAGGGCGCGCTGGTCGAGAGGCGGTAATCCGGCAAGAGAGCAACGCAGGCGCCGTCTCCTGCAAGAAGGTCTATGAAGGAAAAATCCTGCTCGGGCAGACCCATGGCATAGCCGCCGCCATGGAGCCAGAGCAAGCCGGCAGCATGGGAGCGGACGCCGGCCCTGCTGCGGCAAAGGCAAAGCCGCAGGCTGCTGCCATCCTGCCGCGGAAGAGAAATTTCTTCCATAACGGTTTGCTTGCCAAGCCATCTGCCGCGAAGCACGCGGCGGAGCAGACGGTCGCAATGCCGCAGCCTTTTTTCCGTAAAGCAGGGGAGCAGCAGGCGAATCAGCCTCCCGCGGAGCCGCAGCTCCCGGTGAATCATAGCAGACGAAACCTTCATAAGTATTCCTCCGGAAAAAATGGCCCCTTAGAGGGACGGCAGTCTCCTCCAAGAGGCCAATGGTCAGCCGCTTAGGACGGCTTTGGCTCTGAAATAGAGATATCGGGCAGATATTGCTCCGTGCTTTTCGAGATATCCTCAAAGCCCTTGCTGGTATTTTCCTTGCCGGGGGTGGCATCGGCAAAATACATCAAATTGCCGTCTGCATCCCGGCCATAGGCTGCTGTGGCCATGGCTTCGGTGACGTTGATGACGTCGATGCTGCGGCCGAGGCTCTGGCTGAGAATCAGCTTGGTATCCCGCTTGCTGAGAGAGAAGCTGGCATGCAGATTGCCGTTAGCATCGACCTTGTCCTTGCCGGAAAGGATGACAATCTTCAGCTCCCCCGGCTGCAGAACGCAGGAGGGGAAGGCCCATTTTTTCGTATTGGACTGATTGTCCGAAAGGAAATAGCCGGTAATGTCCACCGCTTCGTCCCCTGTGTTTTTAATTTCTACCCAGGGATGGCGCTCGCCATCGGCATCGACAATAGAGCTTTGGTTATCCAGCAAAAATTCGTTAATGACAATGGGAGAGGACTCCAGAGCGGCAGAGAAATCCGGCGTATCGCTGGTGACGCCGGCGTTGGCTGCGCCGGGCGTGGGAGAGCCGAAATAGGTGTAAGCTCCGTCCTCCGTCCTGCCATAGGATACGTCAGTAGTCAGGGAGCTATATGCCACCTGGTCGATCACCTGGTCGTTAGGAGCAGAGAGGACGACGGTCTCTCCATCTGCGGACAGGTTAAAGTCAGTGCGCAGATAACCGTCCTCCGCTTCGTCGTTTTCATCGCAGCAGAGCACGACAAGGTATGCCCCGTCTGCCAGAGTAGTCTGGGGAAATTCAAATTTATAGAGGCTATTTTCGTCGTCGCTCAGGCCATAGCCCGTCAGATTAATGGCCTGTCCTGTGTTATTGTAAATCTCCACCCAGTCGGGAGAAGAGCCGTCGTCTAACAGAAGGGAATAGCTGTTTGAGGCCACGATTTCGTTAATATAAAGCCCCTGGGCCGGCGTAGCCCCCTCTCCATCGCTTTGCTGAGGCTCTTCCTGAACGCCAAGGAGGGAGTCCAAGCCGCCCAAAAGCAGAAAAAGCAGTATGGCGAGGAGCACGACGGCAAGTATAACAGAAGTAACAATTCTTCGTCTTTTCATCCAAATTTATCCTCTCAATGGATTTGGGGCAGAGCCCTCTGGCTATTGTAGCATGTTGTATGGGGCACGTCAAACATGGGCAGGCAGTAGACAGAAAAATTTGCAAATGCTATACTAAAACATAACGAAACAGAGACACTTTTAGAAAAGAGGAAGGATTTATGTTTGATATTACTTCAATCGGAGAGGTGCTAATCGATTTTTCCAGCATCGATGCCCCGGAGGGAAAGCTGGGCATGATGGGATCGACGGGAGGGGCTCCTTGCAACGTGCTTGCCCAGGCTGGCAAGCTGGGCGCAACCACCTCCTTTATCGGTGCAATCGGGCAGGACATGTTCGGCAGCTTTATCAAAAGAGAGCTGAAGAAATACGGGATTGACATGACGGCCCTGGCGGAGACAGGAGAGGCAACCACGACCCTGGCTATCGTATTTTTTGACGAGGAGGGGGACCGCAGCTTTGATTTTGTCCGTGCGCCGGGAGCGGACTCCATGCTGACCATGAACGACAAGGTCAGAGAGGTGCTGGGGCAGACTAAGCTGCTGCAATACGGCAGCCTTTCCATGTCCAAGGAGCCGGCAAGGTCGGCAGTATTTGAGATTTTGGAGTATTTCAAGGGCCCGAAGGCATACGACCCCAACCTCCGCCCAGCCATCTGGAAGGACGACGAGGCCATGCGCCGCTACGCCAGAGAGGGGATGAAATACGCCGATATTCTCAAGCTGGGGGACGACGAGGCCATGTTTATTATGGAGCAGCCGGACGAGGAGAGCGCCGTCCGCAGCATTCAAGAGGAGTTTCATATTCCCCTCATTTTTGTCACCAAGGGCAAACATGGCTGCCGGTTTTATTATAAGGGAGAGAGCGGCTTTCGCCCCGCCTATCCTGTCAAAACGGTGGATACAACAGGGGCGGGAGATGCCTTTTTCG
>DBGCIZ010000090.1:0-9350 GCA_048355355.1 Christensenellaceae bacterium
AGCGGTTGGCGCTTTCCTCATTTGCTTGAAAAATGGTCTGCTTCAGTTCCGCTTCCAACGGGCTACCACCCCTTCCTTATGGTGAGAATATTGAAGCCATTTTCATAGGTATAGGTTACGGCATCCATACTCCGCTTTACCAGCAGAATGCCAAGGCCGCCAATCTCCCGCTCCTCTGCGGATAGTGTGGTATCCGTGTCCTCCCGCTCCAAGGGATTGAAGGGCTTTCCCCGGTCTAAAAACTGGATGGTCACCCGCAAAGGGTCGCCGCCTACCGTGCAGCAAATGGTAGCCTCCCCTACATTGGGATGATAGGCATAGCGGGCAATATTGACGTAAATCTCCTCCACTGCAACGGCAATTTGTAGCCTTGCTTTTCCTGGGCAGTCTGCCGCCTCCAACTCTGTGGCGACAAATTTCTGAACGGCTTCCAGCTCGTCCAGGGTTGCTGGCACTGTTATGCTGTTCATGGCCTTCCTCCTTCCTGCTCTGCGCTATGGCCTAGCTGAAACGGCCCGCCTCCTCTGGCGGGCCCTGCTATCAGTCTCCAATATCCGAATGTCCCTGCTCAAACTCCCATTGCAGACCGTATTTATCGATGAAGTAGAAGTACTTCACACCGCTGAGAATTTTCGCCGTCTCTGCATTCCTCTCATCCTGGCCCTCCTGACCAAAAAAATGAACCTCCTCCGGATAGGTCTCGCTGATTTGAAAAACCCGGTATGCCTCCGTTTCGTTGATAAGCCGCGTATCCGGCATGGCCTTCACGTGCAGGAATGCCTCCTCAATGTTGGTAATCTTCAGTGCCACATGCCGGGCGCCGCTGACGTCGTTTGCCGCAAAAATTACCGGCTCCTTTCTCCCCTCGGGGTAGTGGTATTGCATCAGCTCCAGCGTCAGCTTGGTCCCCGGCACGTTGACAAAGGCGATGGAGACATCCCCCTCCTTTGCCTCATCCACAAAACCGCCCGCCTGAAAAAAGCCCTCGTTCCTCCAGTGGTGCAGATAGTGATCCGGAACGGCGCCCAACAGCCTTTGATAATACGCCACCGCCTCCATCATGTCGTCTACAAAAATGCAAACGTGAGAGAGCCCCGTGAATTCTGGCATTGCCCCCTGTTTCTGAATCGTTTCCTTTGCGTTCATATGATTATTGCTCCTTTCGCACAAATTGCTCCGTTACAGAGTAAATTACCCTGGCCGAGGCATCGAGCGCCTCTGCCTCCTCCTGTGTCATGGGCAGGGTGGCCGCAATGCTGGCCCCAGCCCTGTCTACAATGCAGGGGATGGACATGGCAAGGCCCCTCCTTCCGTATTGCCCATCCAGCATTCTCGATACGGTTAAGATATCCCGCGTATCGTGGGCAATGGCCTGCACCACTCTGGCCGCAGCAGCAGCTACCCCGTAGGCCGTAGACCCCTTGGCTCGGATTATCTTTCCCGCGCTGCTCCGCACCATGTCCGCCATGGTCTGACGGCGGATGTGGATTTCGTCGTTCAGAACAGAGGAGAGATAATCGTCAATGGGCAGGCCTGAGATTCTGGTTGCGCTCCAGATAATGCAGGAACTATCCCCATGCTCTCCCAGCACATAGGCCACCACAGAGGCAGGCGATACATCCATCAGCCCGGAGAGATATTTTTTCAGCCGCGCCGTATCCAGCAGGGTTCCCGTGCCGATGACCCTCTCTGGCGGCCGCCCCGTGAACTGGCAGACTGCTGCGGTGATAATGTCTACCGGATTGCTCAGGCAAACCACAATGGCGTCTCGGTTATACCGATTTATCTCGCCAAAGATTTGCCGGGTTATCCGCACATTTTCCTCCACCAGCTCCAGCCTGGTCTGCCCCGGCTTTTGGGCCGCCCCAGCCGTATAGATGAGGACGTCCGCCCCAGCCGTCCTTTCATAGCTGCCTCCAGAAATTTTCGCCCCTGGGGCCGTCTGTAGCGCCAGGGCGTCGGCATAGTCTTCCACCTCTGCCCGGATTCTCTCCACATTTCTGCCCACCAGCGCCACCTCGCTCAGCTCCGGCATTCGCAGCAGCTCGCCAAAGGCAGCCATGCCTACATTTCCATTTCCAATAACCGCAACCTTCATATCATGCCTCTACAGAATCGTCAGGATGTCTACAAAGCCCGTCACCTCAAAAACCTCCATAATGGTCTCGTTTACGTGGCGGACTACCATCCTGCCCTGCCGGTTCATCACCTTTTGAGCGGCCAAAAGCACCCGCAGCCCTGCGGAGGACAGATATTCCAGCGCAGCAAAGTCCAGGTCCAGCTCCGCAACCCCTTCCAGGGATTGGAGCGCAGCCTCCAGCTGCGGCGCTGTGGTAGTGTCCAGCCGCCCGGAGAGCGAGATGCTCAGCGTGCTGCCTTCCTCAGTTTTTACAATATTCATGGCAAAACCTCCCTAGCCTGCTTCAGCTCTGTTTTTCCTCGCCTGCGAAAAACTCGTAGGTCATTTCTTCCTTTTCGCAGAGAACAGAGGCCAGATTCAGGTCTGAAACGACCTGGTCTGCAATGCTTTTTACGTCCTCTTCCTCTACAAAAACCAGCATATATTCCAGCGTATCGTTGCCACGGCTCACGCCGTTTTCCGTATATGCCCCGTAGGCACGGTATTCCGTGTATCCGTAGCCATAGCCTTCAATTACCTGCGGATATAGGTAGATGCCTCATCCATCGTGACTTCCTGCTCGCCAGTATCCGCATCGTTCAGGCCAAAATATACGTGATAGACCGTTTCCATTCCCGTTTCACTCTGCTGTCCGCACCCTGGCAACAACACAGCAGTCGCCAGCAGCGCCAAAGCCAACAGTAAAAAGCCCAAGCCTTTTTTCTTCATTCCTTCTCTCCTCTGCTAAAATACAATGGTTACTATATTTTTGCCGCCGTCATAGCGGTGCTCACTAGATTTTGTCCTCGCCAGAGCCAGGGTCACGCTCAGGTCGTCCCCCTGGGTCAAGGGATTCCATGCCTCCCCCGCCCAGCCAATAACTGCCTCGCATTCGCTGCCATCCTCCCGGCAGGCAGCGTCAAAGGTGAGTTGCCAGCCGCCATCCTCCGCCAGCGTGGGCAAAATCACGGCCACACAGAGTTCCTCAAAAATCTGCTGGTATTTTAGAGATTGCGCCGCGCTGAGCAACTGCTTGCGGGCAAAGGCGTCAATTTGAGAGGCCGCTCCGATGAAGTCAAACTCCTTGGCTTCTATCTCCAGATGGAGGGTTTTCAGCCTTTGGACAAAGGCGCGACACTTCGCCGTCCGCGGCGCTTCAAACACCTGCTCTGGCGTGCCCTCCTCATAAATCACGCCCTCGTCCAGATAGAAAATCCGCGAGGAAACGTCCCGGGCAAACCTCATTTCGTGGGTGACGATCAGCATGGTCAGGCCCCGGCCTGCCAGATTTCTAATGACGGAAAGCACCTCCCCCACCATGGTGGGATCCAGCGCACTGGTCGGCTCGTCAAAGAGTACCACTTCTGGCTCCATAGCCAGCGTGCGCGCAATGGCAGCCCGCTGCTTCTGTCCGCCGGAAAGCTCGTCTGGATAGCTTAGCGCCTTTTCCGCCAGCCCCACGCTGCGCAACAGCTCCATGCCCCGGGCGTATGCCTCCGGGCGCGGGCATTTCAGCAGCTCCTCCGGCCCCAGCATAATATTTTCAATCACCGTCATATGGGGAAACAGGTTGAAACCCTGAAATACCATGCCCATGCGGCGACGGACAGCGCTCAGTTCTCCCTCCCTGGCCTGGGTCAGTTCCTTCCCAAAGGCATAAATCTGGCCGCCCGTCGGCATTTCCAGCCGATTCAGGCAGCGCAACAACGTGCTCTTCCCCGTCCCCGAAGGGCCAATGATGGAGATTACCTCTCCCCTGTGAATTTCCGCATTGACGTCCCGCAACGGCGTAGCGTTGGGGAATTCCTTTTTCAGATGGGAAATGGCAAGCACCGTCTCCCCCGCCCTCTTCGCCGCAAGGTGGCCGCCTGTCTTTCCCCCGTCTGCGGCGGGGGCAAAGATACCCTTTGGCTCTCTCCGGCGGCGCTTTGGGTCGATTTTCCGCTCCAAAATACCCAGCAGCGAGGCCAGCCCCCACGCCAGAAGGAAATAAATCAGCGCCGTTACAATCAGCGGGAAAAATGCTTCAAAGGTTCGGCTGCGGATGATGTCCGTCACCTTGGTCAAATCCTGCACTGCAATATACCCCACAATAGAGGTCATCTTCACCATGGAGATAAGCTCGCCCTTATAAACCGGCAGGATATGCCGCGCTGCCTGCGGCAGGATAATTTTCAAAAAGGTCTTAGCCCGGCTGAAGCCAATTGCCTGGGCCGCCTCCCACTGGCCTGCGTCTACGGCGTCAATGCCCGTCCGTATCATTTCAGAGACGTACACGGCAAAGTTGATAGAAAAGCCCACAATGGCTACCAGAATGCCGTCTACCCTGGTCCCCGCGAAGACCACGTAGAAAAACACCATCAGCAATACCAGAACCGGTATCCCCTGAATCAGGCGAATAAAGGCCGCCGCAAGTTTTGAGGCTATCCGGCTGCGGCTCCGGCGAACCATGCACAGCCCAAAGCCCAGGGCCGTGCCAATCAGAGCGGCACAGACGGAAATCACGCATGTGACCCCCAGGCCGGAGAGAATGAGCTGCCACCGGTTTTCCTGAATAAAGTTTTTTTCAAAGCTTTCTGCAATGCTTTGCCAAAAGCCCGGCTGCTCTGTCTCTACGGCCAGTCCTAAATCCTCCGCCCGGACCAGCAGAACCGTTCCTCCCGTGTAGTGGGCGGTTGCCAAATCAATGCTCTCCCTCCGCTCCTCCGTAATGCTGATGGAGCCGGAGATAATATCCGCCCGGCCGCTGGCCAGCATGGGCATCAGCGCGTTAAAAGTCCCCTGGGTAACCTCCAGCTCCATGCCCAAATCCCGCGCAATCAGGGAAACCAGCTCGACCTCGTAGCCAAGGGACTGGCCATTCCCGCCCACATAGCTCATGGGCTCCAGGGAAGAATCGTGGACATAGCGCAAGGTTCCATGTGGGGCGTCGTATTCCCCTATGTCGATAGTTTTGACGTCTTCGTCTGCGCCAAACCACTTTTCCTGCAACGCCGCCAGAGTTCCGTCCGCCGCGTAGCCCTCAATCAGGGCGTTGACCTGCTGCGTCAGGGGACTTCCCTTTTGCAGGCCCAATCCATAGGAATCCTCCGCCAGCATTTCCGGGAAGATAGCCAAATCCGGCTGCCGCGCTACGGCAAGCAGGGCCATGGGTTCGTCCGTCAACACAGCGTCTAGCCCACCCGTCTGTAGGGCCAGCAGCTGAGAGGAGAAGTCGTCGTAATATTCATAATGGACATTGCTGACCATCTGGCTCATCAGCTGATCCAATACGGTTCCGGTTATCTGCCCAACTGTAGCGCCGGAGAAATCCTCCAGGCTCTCAAAGCGGGCCTGGTGCCCCCTCTCTCCCGTCACAACGGCCACAACGCCGCCCGCGTAGTTCGGCTCAGAGAAATACATGCTTTCTTCCCGCTCCTCTGTGACAGAGAAGCCTGCAGCCGCCACATCGTAGCGGCTGCTCTCCAGGCCGGCGATAAATGCAGTGGACGACTCTACGTTGTGAATCTCCAGCCCATAGCCGTACGCCTGGCAAAAACGTATCATTATATCGACGTCGTAGCCCACGGTTTGATTATCCTTCAGATAGGCAAAGGGAGCGCTATCCGTCTTGGCGGCAAAGTGCAGCGTGCCGTTTTCGTCCGGCAGCTGGGTCCAGTCCGCTACTGTCTTGCGCCCCTCGTCCGTGCCAAACCAGATTTCCTCAATTTCTGCCAGCGTGCCGTCCTCCCGGAGTGTTTGGAGAAATTCGTTCATCTGTTCCCTCAGGGGTAGGCTGGCGTCGGTTTTGGGAAAGGCAAAGGCATAGCTATCCTCTGCCAGATATTCCTCCAGATAGGTGATGCCCTCCTCCTCTTCGCAGAGCATCCGCGCCATGGGCTCGTCCATGAGAAATGCAGCAATTTTTCCCTGCCTCAGGGCCAGAACCATGTCCGGATAGGTATTGTAGTATTCCTTCTGGATGTCTTTCAGCCGCCCATCCGCATACTGGTCGAAGGTCGAGCCGGTTAAAATCCCGATTTTTTGGCCGTCCAGCTGGCGAAGCTCTGTAAATTGCGCCGTTTCGCCAGAACTTGCGCAGCCGCTCAGCAGCAGGGCAAACAGGCAAAGCAGCGCAACAGCGGCTTGCAATATTTTTCGCCTTTTCATCCGCCAGACAACTCCTCTCCTCATGCCGCCTCTCGTTCCTTACGGGAGCAGCCCATGATCCCTCGCCAAAGCCTCAATGCTCCTGTCATAGGTTGCCTCCGCCTCCTTAGAAAAGAAGCAGCCCGGCACACCCTCATTGTGATCTCTGTGATGGGCTACGCAGGCGCAGCATTTGCCATGCCTGGGGCAATCGTAGGTGCAGGGGCATTCTCGTTGATTATCGCATTTTGTCTCCATAGTCAGCAGTTCCTTTCCGCGGGCAGAGCCTCTCCTTGTGCCTCGCATCTTATTTTTCCTCTGCCAGATAGGCTTCCATCCTGGCGATAAACTCCTCCGTGGTGTCCGTAAAGGCGATTTCCGTTCCGCTGCCGTCAGACACCAAAAACTCCGTCAGGCCGTATTCCGTCTCTCCCCCGCTCCAGTCGTAGGTATAGCCCAGCCGTGTCCAGGGGTAGTCGCTTTCAAAGTAGGACCAGATGATGTTTCCGTCAAACCATTCCTTATAGGCTCCATCCTCTACCAAATCATAGCCGTTTTCCATCTGCGCTGTTACATCGGTGCAGTAGGCCGGGCGGATGACATCCTCCGGCGCGACCCAGAAGGCAGTAAAGCGAGTATAGCCCTCCCCTTCGTGGACGCCCAACAGCTGGGCAAGCCGAAGATTCCAATCCTCCGTCTCCTCGCGGTGCTCCTCAAACCACGCCAGCATCTCGCCGCAGGAGGTGGCCCATATCTCGCCGTATTGAGAGGGAATCTCTTCCCCTGGGGCGCACTGACTATCGTAGTCATGCCAGGTCAGCAGCAAAACCCTCTCTCCCTTTTCATCCCAAATGACGTAGGGATCCTCTTTCGTCAGGGTGACTAACGGGAAAAGCTCGTCCTCCTCGCTGAAAACAGCATCCATCATCGCTTTGCTCCAAAGCTCCTCCGTATCAGGCCCTTCTTCGGCGGTGCATGCTGTCAGCAGGAGCCCCAAGCAGACTATCCATAGCATAAATTTAATAATGCGCTTGCCCTGCATGTTCCCGTCTCTCCTTTTGTGCTTTTTCCTTTGCGCAGGCCATGAAAATCCTTCCCAGGCGCTCTTTCAGCCTAGTGGAAGGATTTCTGTGGGGTTCTTTATCGCTATCGCTCGTGGTTTCGGGGGGCCACCCCCCCCTACATTATTACAGTATAAAAGAAAAACGCAGAAAAAGGGGCTCGCTTTCGCGAAATGCCGCTTTTGCCGCGTGAAATGTTTCTCTTTCCTTTTTCAATTAAAAATTTCAGAGACAATAGTCGAGATATGTTGCCTTCAATTTTGGGTAGATATTCCGTGAGACAGGGATGCTCCTGCCATCCGTCAGGAGCAGCTCCGTGGAGGTCAGCCCGCAGATATAGTCCAGGTTGACGATATATGCCCTGTGTGGAACGAAGAAGCCGGGATACCTGCTCAGCTGCTCGTATAGAGAGGTCAGCGTTGCCGGCGTCTCTATGGATGTTCCGTTCACCAGGGTGCAGATTCTGCTGTGGTTAAAGCTTTCGATGGTGACAATCTCCCAGATTTGCACCTTGCGCATCCCTTTCCTGGTTTTCAGCAAAATCGCTGGATTTTCCTTCGGCGCCAAATTGTGAATGCAGTGCAGCAGGGCCTCTTCCAGCTCTCTGCGCTTTACGGGCTTCATCAAATAGCCCGACGCCTTTACGCCAAAGGCCTCTATGGCGTATTCTCTGGAAATGGTCAGAAACAGAATCTCCGCCCGCTCTCCCCGCGCCCGGATTCTTTCCGCAATTTCAATGCCGCTAAGCTTCGGCATGATAATGTCTAACAGATAGATATCGTAGCCGCCCCGGTCGCCAACGGCCTGCAGCAACTCATAGGGCGATGTGAAAGCGTCTGCCTTCAGCGGAAATTCAGGGTGTTCCTTTGAAAACGCTTCCGCATATTCCTGTAAAATTTTGTTATCCTCACTTCTGTCGTCGCAAATACATATTCGTAGCAAAGCGTCTACCTCACCTTTTCCCAAAAATTTAGCCGAGGACAGTGGGCTGCCGCAAAATATCCGCCAGCGCTGACGTGGGAATCACAAATTCCGGCATGCCCATGCTGCCCGGCGCGACCTCGTATTCATCGAATACAATGACCAGATAGCCGTCTGCGTTAATATAAAAGTTCTGGTCAGCGTCAATCTGCTGGAAACACTCGTCGTCAGACCAGATGCCCCCCGGGATAAAGTAATCCCCTTCTCCCGCAGCCACTCGCTCCTCCATTTGCCGCAAAATCTCCTGGCTGATTACGTCGATATAATCGCTGCCCGGCTGGAAGAGACTGCTCAGCTCCAAAATCTCTCCTGTCTGTTTGTCCAGGGTAAAGCTACGGCTATATTGTCCAGAGCCGCCGGCGTTTAACGTGGCATCGAAGCGGATGGAGAGCAATCTCTCATCGTTGCGCAAAAATTCATATGTGACATCCATGCCCACATATCCCTCGTATTTCCTGGCCGCATACCAAATGAACTTGTCCCGCATCTGCTGAATATATTCCTCCATCTGCTGGTTCATGTCCTCAAGGCCATCGGAAAGCTCCGGAGGGATGGAGGGTGTCCCTGTCGGCGAAGGAGTTTCCGCTGGCGCCGGCGTCTCTGTCTGGGTGGGCGCAGGGGCGGCCGAGGCAGTGGCCTGTGGCGTTTCCTGCGGCTCCTGGGAAGGCTCCTCGCTTTTTGGAGGGGCCCCCGCCTCTTCTGAAATAATGGGGATAGGCTTAGCAGTAGGGCTGGGCTCCGCAGTCTGGTCGGACTCTGGCGCGGCAGAAGCGGACGACTCCACCTCCTGCGTCGGAGAAGGCGCTGCTCCGTTTTCCGCTGTCTGACGCTCCCCACTATCTTGCTCTGGCCCTTGCTGTTCCTCCAGAACGGGTAGCTCTGCCACAAAGGAGGTATCTCCCCAAAGCGCATGATAGGAGCGCAAATCCGCCACACGCACCAGCGCCCCTAGCCCGGGCAGCTCTGCCATGGCCTGCGCCACTTCCGGCATGCAGTTAATCAGCATAAAGAAGGCAAAAACGCCCAGCGCCACCGCAGCGGCCAGTTTTTTAGGCCGGGGT
>DBGCIZ010000091.1:0-2955 GCA_048355355.1 Christensenellaceae bacterium
CCCTGGAAGAGGTGCAGCAGAAGCTGGCTGCGCTGGGTCTCAGCTTGAGACAGAACGACTAAACAAGGAGGAATGGCACAATGGCAATCAATAAGCTGAGCAGAGCTTCCGCCCAGAGAAAGGCATTGCTGAGGAATCAAGTCTCCGCGCTGATTTGGTACGGCAGAATTGAGACGACCAAGGCAAGAGCCCAGGAAGTCCGCAAAATTGCAGAAAAGCTTATCACGAAAGCGATCCGCCAATATGACAATACAGTGACCGTGACAAAGCAGGTCAAGGATGCAAACGGCAACGTGGTCTCTCAGGATTTCGTAAACGATTCTCCGGAGAAGCTGGCTGTGAGACGGCAGCTGATGGAATATCTCTACGATATCCCCGAGGCAAAGCAGGATAAGGAGAGCAAATACAAGTACGCCCAGCGTACCAAGGACAACAAGCACCCCATCATCGAAAAGATGTTCCGGGAGATTGCTCCAAAGTACGACAAGCGGGCGAAGGAGCTGGGCCAGGGCGGCGGCTACACCAGAATTGTGAAAATGGGCCCGAGAAGGGGCGACGCCGCAGAGATGGTAATTCTCGAATTGGTCTGAGAATAGCACAGCAGGACAGAAAACGGAGACTTTGGAGGGTTCGGCTTCAAAGTCTCGTTTTTCATTCCTATATGAGGAGAAAGATGGCCGGTATAGTAAAAGCTGAGGAAGTGAAATTTGCGTATACATCAGAGGAAGGCACATACAATTTTGCGCTGAACGGCATCTCCCTAGAGGTGCGCGAGGGGGAATTTCTCGCTATTCTGGGGCACAACGGCAGCGGGAAGTCCACCTTTGCCAAGGCAATTAACGCCCTCAACATCCCCACAGATGGGGTCATGCTGGTTTCGGGAATGGATACGCGAGAGGAGGACAAGCTGTTCGACATACGGCGTACAGCCGGGATGGTGTTCCAAAATCCGGATAATCAGCTGGTAGCCACGGTGGTGGAAGAGGACGTGGCCTTTGGGCCGGAAAATCTGGGCGTACCCCAGCCGGAAATTGTGGAGCGGGTCCAGCGGTCGCTGCAGGCCGTAAACATGGAGGAATTCCGCAAGCGGGCCCCGCATATGCTCTCTGGCGGGCAAAAACAGCGGGTCGCTATTGCCGGCGTGCTGGCCATGGAGCCGAAGGTCATCGTATTTGATGAGGCCACCGCTATGCTGGATCCCCAGGGCAGGGAGGAGATTATGGAAATCATCCTCCGGCTCAACCGGGAGCGGGGAATGACCATTGTCCTCATCACCCATTTTATGGAGGAAGCTGTGGAGGCGGACAGGGCAGTGATTATGGCAGGCGGCTATATCATTGCAGAGGGAGAGCCGCGCAAGATTCTCTATGAAAAAGAGATTCTTGCCAAGGCAAAGCTGCTGCCTCCCTTTGCCGCCCAGATATGTGGGGAGCTGAAGGAGGCTGGCTTGGATTTGCAGGAAAACTGCACGACCATAGATGAACTGGTAGACGAATTATGCCGATTGAAATAAAGAACTTATCCTATACGTATATGCCGGGCACGCCCTTTGAGCACAAGGCGGTGGACGACCTTTCTTTGCGCATTGAGGATGGCGAATTTGTCGGCATTATAGGCCATACGGGCAGCGGAAAGTCCACGCTGATTCAGATTCTGGCCGGCCTCCTAAAAGGGGCGGAGGGCACGGTTCTCATTGATGGAAAGGATATCTTCAGCAAGGAGACGAATCGACAATGGCTGCGCCAGACGGTTGGCGTGGTGTTTCAATATCCAGAGTACCAGCTCTTTGAGGAGACGGTCTACAAGGACGTAGCCTATGGCCCCTTGAAGACGGGCATTGACCCCAGGGAGATTGAAAGCAGGGTTCGCGTGGCGTTGGGTCTGGTAGGCCTGGATTACGACCTTTATAAGGACAAATCCCCCTTTGAGCTTTCCGGCGGGCAAAAGCGCAAGGCGGCCATTGCCGGTGTGTTGGCTATGGAGCCCAAAATTCTCATCATGGACGAGCCCATCGCAGGCCTGGACCCCCAGGGGCGGGAGAGCCTGATGGATTTGGTGCGGGATTTGAACCATGTGGGCACGACGATTTTGATGATTTCGCACAACATGGATGGGCTGGCAGAGTACGCCACCAGGGTGGTCATGATGCATAAAAGCAGGCTGGTGATGAATGGCACGCCCAAGGAGGTCTTTTCCGACTATGAGCAGGTGAGGCGCTTTGGCTTGGACCTGCCGGAGGCGGCAAAACTGGCAGAGAAGCTGCGGCAGCGCGGCTTTGACATACCGCGGGAGCTGATTCGCTACGACGAGGTGTACCGCTGGATTCTGGAGAAACTGGGAGGGCGGAACCATGCTTAAAAACATGACGTTGGGCCAGTATTTCCCGGGTGACTCCATGATTCATAGGATGGACCCGCGCATCAAGTTTATTATCGTCCTGGCGCTGATTGTAGTGATTTTCATTGCAAAGACGGTTTGGGGATATCTGGCCATAACGGCATTTCTGCTGTTTGGCGCTCTGGCCAGCCGGGTGCCGTTTATCTACGTGCTGAAGGGCTTGAAGCCCCTCTGGTTTATCTTGGTGTTTACCTTTGTGATCAATATCTTTTTTATCACAGGGGAGCATATTCTGGTGGAGTGGTGGATTATCCGGATTTATGAGGAGGGCCTTCTGCAGGCGGTGAACATTGCGGTGCGGCTGATTTTGCTCATCTTTTCCACCACAGTGCTGACGCTGACTACGTCGCCCATGGAGATTACGGACGGGCTGGAGCGGTTGCTCTCCCCCCTGAAGGTAATCAAATTTCCCGCTCACGAGCTGGCCCTGATGATGAGCATCGCGCTTCGGTTCATCCCCACGCTGATGGAGGAGACGGACA
Source organism: Christensenellaceae bacterium (assembly GCA_048355355.1). Classification (GTDB taxonomy): domain Bacteria; phylum Bacillota; class Clostridia; order Christensenellales; family Christensenellaceae; genus DBGCIZ01. The sequence continues at coordinate 2,880 of DBGCIZ010000091.1, forward strand.
GGATTATGAAGGCTCAAACCGCCAGAGGCGCTTCCTTTGACACGGGCGGCCTGCTGAAGCGGGCGAAGGGCATGAT
>DBGCIZ010000092.1:0-4060 GCA_048355355.1 Christensenellaceae bacterium
TGCTCCATGCAGCAGAGGAGGGCATTCATATTCACGAGGTCTTTATCGATACAGTCTATATTAACGATAACGATTCCTCTCACTTTAACGTCATAAAGGATTCTATTAAAATTTATGCCGTTATCTTTAAGTTTGTCTTTTCCTCGCTGTTTGCGTTTCTAGTGGATTTCGTCATGCTTTACGTGATGCGCTGGATTTTCGCCGATATCGCGGACCCAACTCTCTACATGCTGGTTTCCGTCTATGGCGCCCGCGCCATCAGCTCCACAGTCAACTTTATCATCAACCGGAAAATCGTGTTTAAGGATAAGGGCCGTTTCTGGGTTTCCCTGCTGAAATACTATTCCCTGGTGATTGTCATTGCGGCGGCTAACTTCGCCCTTATGGAGCTATTCTGCAACATTCTGTTTATTCCGCTGTTCTGGTCGAAAATTATCACGGAGGTATTGCTCTTCTCCGCCAGCTATTTCGTCCAGCGAACGCTGATTTTCAAGCATAAGCAACTGGCAAAATAAAAAAACCTGCGCAGTCATCCGGCTGCGCAGGTTTTTTGATTAGTCCTCTGCTAAGGCCTTCCCCAGAGCTATCAGCGCGTCGGCATCCTCTCCCTCCGGCGCTTCGTTGACGATAATGCTCTCATGGGCCAATGAAATCCCTGCCTCAGCGCAGGATGCCTCCCAATTCCGCATCCACTCGCCGTCTCCCCAGCCATAGGAGCCAAACAGCACTATCTTTTTCCCTTTCAGGTGCGGGACACAATCGTCAAACATGGGCTTAAACTCCTCTTCCTCCAGCTCTTCATCCCCCATGGAGGGGCAGCCAAAGGCCAGCACATCATAGCCGTCTGCCTTATCGCCGGAAAAGTCAGACGCCTCAAAGGAATCCGCCTCCCCGCCGCCCTGCTTCACACCGTCGGCGATGAAATTCGCCATAGCCTCCGTATTGCCCGTTCCGCTCCAATACACAATTGCAATTTTGCTCATCTTAACGCAAGCCTCTCTTTCCTTATGATAAAAATAATCCGTTTCCAGGCCGGGAATCTCTTTTCGTTCTTCCTCGCTGTCCTCCGGCTTATTCTTTTTATAAAAGCGAACGCCCCTGTTTCACCAGGTCAGCATAAAACACCGTGCACCGCCGGTACTGTTCAAAGGTGCGAATAGCGGCAGGCTCATCGAAGTATACCTTCCAGACCCCCGCCAGCTTATAGTTCTTCCCTTTATTTTCAATAAACGCCTTCACATCCCGAAAGGGATAGCTTAAAAACAAACCGATTTCGTGGGGAAAGTCCTCTGCCGAACAAATCCGGTCCCCCAATCTGTCAATGCATCCCTCAATATTCTCTGGGGTATAGCCCAGGGTCTGCATGAACCGAACCACCCGTCCGTCGCTCATCTCTCGGACAAGCCTTTTCGGGCAGTACACGTAAACCAGCGCTCTCTCCCCCGCAATGCGTAAAACCCGCATCTTTAGGTTTTTTGCAGCCAGCAGCTTTTGCAGTCTGGCCGTCTGGGCGTCAAATTCTGCCCGGCTTTCCACGGGGCAGCTGAATATATTGCCCGCCTTAATTCCGGCCAGCGTGGGCGCGCAATGCCGCGCCAGGTGTTCTTCAGACATCTTCCCTCTCCTTGCCTTAGCGGACATGCTCCTCCAAAATGCTGCGCAGCGCTGCCATAGAGCTGGAGTGAGCCCTGGCTATCTTGGTATTCTTCCGCTTTGCCTCGCTGATGGCGCACTTCACCATTTTATGGGATACCGTCCCGGTAAACAGCACCAGCAAATCGGGATTCCCCATCTTGTCCTTCAATGTGCCGCTCATTTGAGTGAAAACCTTGGCGCGGCATTTGTATTCCTTGCAAAGGTTTTTATACTGGCATACCATACAATCGTTCCCGCCTATAATTACTACACTCATCGCTCGCTCCTTTCAGTTAGTATTAACTAACTTTTTAACGCAACATGACATTTCGCAAATGCTTTTCTCGAGAATTTATTCTTAGCTTCTTTTCTACATTGTTAGCTTACGCTAACGCCTTGGAAAATATCAAGATTAGTTTATACTAACCATCTATAGAATACCAGCGAAATCCCTGCCTGTCAAGCGATTTTTTCAAAAATCTTTTCTCACCAGAGGCGCAACTGCCCAGTGCTCCACGAGCCGCATTCTCTTGTGGTCACGCGATCCCCCGGCAATACCTGGCCAAAGAGCATTGGCGCCTTTGGGTCATATTGCCTGCCCGTCGCCATCCTCGTCCCCCTTGCGGCATAGCAATACCTGCATCCACACAGGCAGGTATCATAGGCACCTACGTCTATGCTCTCCATGCAGCCGCAGGCCTCTCTCTGGCCAGCCGCCCTGCCCTTTTTCATCTCCCGGCCAGTCAGCCTCTCAATCAAATCCCTGTCAATGCAGCTGCCCGCCTCTATGCCCACATCGGTCAGGTTCAGCGCTTCTGCGCAGGCCTGAATTTTCATATCGGCAGCGCTGGCCAGCTCCGCCAGCTCTCCTGCCAGCTCCAGCATTTCCTCCCGGCAGGGCACGCGCAGGCCAAGTTCCCTGGTAGTTTGCTCTATTTTTCGGTAAAGATCCAGAAAGCTGATGACCACCCGCTCTGTAAATCCGCAGAGCTTTCGGCTCATGGCTGCGAAGGCTTGTTTATGAAATTGCATGGAATATTTCCCGCTTAGAAAAATCGGGTCATACCGCCAGATTACCCTTTGCCGCCCAATCCGCTTCGAAAGCTCTTGAAAGACGGCAATTAGCGATTCCTTATCTGGCAAGCCCGGCTCTATTTCCGGGCCATATCCCGTGAGCGTAAATTGAAAATAAAAGCAGTAATCCCGCAGCTGCTCCAGCCGCTGCATCATATTTGCCGGGTTTTTCGTCCAGAACACCATGCAGTCTATGGCCTCTCGCGGAAGGACAAGCCGGCTTACCTGCCGCGGATTCCTTGGGTTTCGCACCAGCACATACCCCTCCTTTAGCCGGTTCAGCCACCACTCTGCATAGTAGTTTGGGATATCTGTTCTCCTGCTGACACTTAAAACCATCCTTTTCCCCCTTGCTGCCCCGTATCACGGAGCCATCCTCTGCATATAAATGTCTTGAAAGGAGGCGTCTCGCTATGTGTACTGCTATCACTCTCCAAACCACCCGCCGGCAAGTCCTCCTTGGGTGCACCATGGATTTCTCCTACCCCCTCGCCCCTGAGCTATTTTTTATACCCAGGGGCTATCAGTGGGAGAGTGTGCTGGCTCCCAACTCCTTTCAAGACCAATATAGCATCCTTGGCATTGGCCAGGATATTTCCCCCGTCATCCTGGCGGACGGCGTCAACGAAGCCGGCCTTGCTGCTGCAGCGCTCTATTTTCCCGGCTACGCTCACTATGACGCCCCCATCACCGGGGCAACCTCTCCATCCGTGGCCGCCGTCGAGCTGGTCCACCTTCTGCTGGGGCAGTGCGCCTCTGTGTCTCATGCCGCCGCCCTGCTGCGCGACATCCGCATCGTCGGCATTGAGGATTCCGTCACGCATTCCGTCGCACCACTGCACTGGATTCTTACCGACCAGTCCGGCGAATGTATGGTAGCGGAGAAAATGGAGGATGGCCTGCACTGTCTGCCCAACCCAATAGGCGTGCTTTCCAACAGCCCCTGCTTTTCCTGGCATATGGCCAATCTCAACCAGTATATGAATATAGCGCCCCGCCAGCATACCTCTGCCGCCTGGGGGAGAGTTTCTCTGGTTCCCTTTGGCCAGGGGGCTGGCACTTTTGGACTTCCGGGCGACTATACGCCTCCTTCCCGCTTTGTCCGCGCGGCCTATCTGAAAAGCCACGGAACCCCTGTCTCCACGACTGCCGCAGGCGTAATTGCCGGCTTCCACCTGCTGGAGAGCGTCAGCATTCCTAAGGGAGCCGTTATCACCCAGCGCGGCACGCCGGACTATACCCAGTATACCGCCTTAATTGACCTTTCCGCGCCAGCATACTATTTTAAAACCTACGACAACAGCCAAATTGCCACGGCAGCTTTGCCTGTTTATGGCCGTTCTCTCCGCTC
>DBGCIZ010000093.1:0-9113 GCA_048355355.1 Christensenellaceae bacterium
CGTTTTCCAAAGAGGGCGCAGCCGAGCTTTTTTGCGGAAAAAGGAGCAATGACGAAGGGGTGAAACTTTCCGACGACAGGAGGAAACAACACCCCGCAGTTGCGACGCAGGCTCCTCCATCATTGCGCTTCCTCCACCAGTTGGCGGAACAGCAGCAGGCTATGCTCATCCCTTTCCAGGGCATACTCCGGGTGCCATTGCACTGCCCATATCCATGGTTCCCCCGGCAGCCACACGGCTTCCACCAGTCCGTCCTCCGCATAAGCCATTGGCCGCAAGCTGGGAGCCAGCTCCTTCACTGCCTGATGGTGATAGCTGTTCACAGCCAGGGAATCCCGGCGCAAAAGCTGGTGCAGGGGCGTATCCCGCAGAATGTGGACTGCGTGGGCAGGCCTGTCGTAAGGCGGGCGTTGGCAGTGCTCCGTCTGGGAGGGCCGCTCTGTGGGCAAATCCTGATACAGGCTACCCCCCAGGGCTGCGTTCAGGAGCTGGATGCCGCGGCAGATGCCAAGCAGCGGCTTTCCCATTGCCAGAGCCAGACGCAGAACCTCCACCTCCATTGCATCCCGCATTGGGCAAAGCCCCTCGCAGGCAGGAGAAGGCTCGCTGTGATATAGCGCTGGGGAGACGTCCTGCCCGCCTGTGAACAAAAAGCCGTCCATCGCCTGCGCCAGCTGCTTCAAAGCCTGCTTGGAGGTCGTCAGCGGCAGCATGACGGGGATACCCCCTGCCCGCTCCACGCCCTGCATATACCCCGGCAGCATCCAATAGCTGTCCCTTGCCTCGTCTATCAGAGGTGCAAGGCCAATCAAGGGTCTTTTCATCGGTGCTCTCCCTTCTCCATGAAAAAGGGACGGGAAATTCTCGCGAACCTCCTCGTCCCCTTTGGTTTCTTATTTCATTGCCTATGCCCGTCACTTTATGCCGATATCCGTCCGGAAATGGGCCCCCTCGAAGTGGATTTTCGCCACATTGGCATAAGCCTTCTCCCGGGCGGCTGCCATATCCGCCCCCATGGCGGTGACGCCCAGAACCCGGCCGCCGTTGGTATAAAACCGGCCGTCCCGCTGCGCTGTGCCCGCGTGGAACACCATCACATCCCGATCCACAGCGTCCAGGCCAAAAATCTCCTTGCCCTTTTCGTAGCTGCCAGGATACCCCCCCGACGCCATGACGACGCAGACTGCGGGGGAGGAATCGAACTCCAGGGTGATCTGGTCCAGCGTGCCGTCGATGACGGCCTCCATCACATCCAGCAAATCTGTCCGCATACGGAAGAGGACGCTTTGCGCCTCCGGGTCCCCCAGGCGGGCATTGTATTCCAGCACCTTAGGGCCCTTGTCCGTCAGCATGAGTCCAAAGAAAATCACGCCCTGAAAGGGCCGCCCCTCGGCGTTGAGCGCCTCCACCGTGGGGAGGATAATCTCCCGCTCCACCTGTTCCCGCAGGGCCGGGGTATACTTTGGCGTAGGCGAAAAGGTTCCCATGCCGCCGGTATTGGCGCCGCCGTCTCCATCCAGAGCCCGCTTGTGGTCCTGGGCGCTCTCCATGGGGCGGATGGTCTTGCCGTCGCAGAATGCCAGGACGGATACCTCCGGCCCGGTGAGAAACTCTTCGATGACCACCCTGCTGCCCGCGTCGCCGAAGGCCCGCTGGCCCATGATTTTGCGAACCGCCTCTCTGGCCTGCTCCCTCGTCTCGCAGATGAGGACTCCCTTGCCCAGGGCCAGGCCGTCCGCCTTGACCACGATGGGAATTGGGCAGGCCTCCACATAGCGAAGGGCCTCCTCCATGCTGTCAAAGGTGGCGTAGTCCGCCGTGGGGATGCCGTATTTCTTCATCAGCTCCTTGGAATAGGCCTTGCTGGCCTCAATCTCCGCCGCTGCTTTTGTTGGGCCAAAGGCGCGGATGCCCCGGCGCGTTAGCTCGTCCACCATGCCGAGGGCAAGGGGATCGTCCGGCGTAACCACCACCAAATCGATTTTCTCCCGCTCTGCAAAATCCGCCATGGCGGCAATATCTGTAGCCCCGATGTCCACGCATTCCGCCAGCTCCCCAATGCCGCCGTTGCCCGGCGCACAGTAGACCTGCTCCACCCGTGGATTCTGCCTCAGCTTCCAGATTACGGCGTGTTCCCGGCCGCCGCCGCCGACTACCAATATTTTCATGGATATTCCTCTATATTTACTTCTTTCAATTATTTCAGTTTCGCATGACTTGCCGACTTTGGCTTAGAGAGCTCATTAAAAGCCGTTCTTTCAGCCTTTTCGCCCAGAAAACATCCCCAAACACAGGAACAAGCCTATCTATCGGTCTGGCTCCTCCTGCGGACGAAACGCTTTGGGCCATGCGCGCCCGTTCCAAATCCCCATCGAGAAGAGCGACCTTCAGAGCCAGTCTGCCAGATTTTGCGGATAAACAGAGAGACTACACGGCGTTCATTTTTCGTTGCACTGAAAATGCGCAGCTGCTTCATCCTCCATTCCGCTTCCCCTAACAAGCATGGGCCTCTTGCCTTGCAAACGCGGCCACCACCGGCCCCGTTTTGGCAGCCCGCCTGCTTTCCTTCGCTCTTCCGCCGTCTCATGCCTGCTATCGCGGAGGCTCTGTTGGGCCTTATTCGAAATAACGGCTATCGATTTTGCCAATCTAACATCGCTGCCAGCCGGGCCTCCCGCAAAAAAGTGGTGGGCAACCCAGGCGCTATGCCCGCGTTTACAAGGGCATAGCCGCAGCGTCGCCGTGCTTTTTTGGGGAAAAGAGCGGAGTGGCCCTTTCTTTCAAGCTTTGCGAGAAATCCCGGGTCACGCAGCTTCCCGCGACGCCTTAGTGCTTAAAGTGCCGCATCCCTGTGAACACCATGGCGATGTTGTGCTCGTCGGCCATTTTGATGGACTCCTCGTCCTTCAGAGAGCCGCCGGGCTGGATGATAGCCGTAATGCCCGCCTTGGCCGCCGCCTCGACGCAGTCCGAGAAGGGGAAGAAGGCATCCGACGCCATGACCGCGCCCTTGACTTTCTCTCCGCTCCGCTCAATAGCGCTGTTGGTGGCCCAGATGCGGTTCACCTGCCCCGGCCCAATGCCGAGAGAGCACTTATCCTTGCCGATGGCAATACCGTTGGACTTGGTGTGCTTCACCACCTTCCAGGTAAAGACCAAATCCTCCAGCTCCTTTTCCGTGGGCTTCCGCCTGGTCACCACCTGCAGCTCCCCGCCCAGCAGAGAGGTGTTGTAGTCCTGCACCAGCAGTCCCCCCAGCACCTTCTTCATCTCAAAGTCCTTTTCCACCGGCGCGCCGATGGTAGGCAGTCTCAGCACCCGGAGGTTCTTCTTCGTCCTGAGAATGTTGAGCGCGCCCTCCGTATAGTCCGGGGCGACGATAATCTCCAGGAAGATTTTCACCATCTCCTCCGCCGCTGCTTCGTCCACGACGCCGTTGGTCACCACGATGCCGCCGAAGATAGAGACCGGGTCGGACTCGTAGGCCCGGAGGTAGGCCTCCTTCACCGTCTCGCCCACTGCCACGCCGCAGGGGTTGGCGTGCTTCACCGCCACAACAGCCGTCTCCCCCGGGAACTCCCTGAGGGCGTCCAGGGCGCCGTTGGTATCGTTAATATTATTATAGGAAAGCTCCTTGCCGTTCAGCTGCTCCGCCATGGCCAGAGAGCCGGGCACGGGCAGGGGCTCCTTATAGAAGCAGGCCTCCTGATGGGGATTTTCGCCGTAGCGCATGGACTGGACCTTTTCAAAGGTCAGGGTCAGCTTTTCGGGGAACTTCTCCTTGCCAATCTGCTCCCGAAGGTAGGCCGCAATCAGGGCGTCGTAGGCCGCCGTATTTTCGAACACCTTGGCCGCCAGGGCAAATTTGGTCTCCTGAGAGACGCCGCCGTTCTTCATCTCCTCCAGCACCTTGCCATAGTCCGCCGCGTCTACAATCACGGTCACATCCTGCCAGTTTTTCGACGCTGCCCGCAGCATGGTGGGGCCGCCGATATCGATATTCTCAATGGCCTCCGCCAGGGTGACGCCGTCCTTCATGATGGTCTGCTTAAAGGGATAGAGGTTCACCGCCACCACATCGATGGTGGAGACGCCCAGCTCTGCCAGCTGGTCCATGTGCTTCGGGTTGGAGCGCATGGCCAGAATGCCCGCGTGAATCTTGGGATGGAGGGTTTTCACCCGGCCGTCCAGGCACTCGGGAAAGCCCGTAACGTCCGAAACGTTGATGACGGGCACGCCCGCCTCCTCCAGGGCCCGCTGGGTTCCCCCCGTGGAGAGAATCTCAAATCCCTGCTCTACCAGCCCCTTTGCAAAATCCACAATGCCCGTCTTGTCCCAGACGCTTAAAAATGCTCTCTTTGCCATGTTGTTCACTCCTTAAAAATTATTTCAAAGGGAGTTGCCCCTCTGCCTGCTCTTTTAGCACGTTACTATGATAAAATATCCGTAAAGGATTGTCAATATATACTTTCTTATTCTTTGAAAATACACTATATCTGGTGGTCATCTGAAAGAATGGCGACCCGCCTGCCCCGAACCTCCAGCCTGTCCCTGCAAAAGAGGGCCACAGCCCTGGGCAGAATCTTATGCTCCACCTCCAGCACTCTGGCGGCAAGCGTCTCCCAAGTGTCTCCATCCAGGACGGGCACAGCCTCCTGCAGGATAATGGGGCCGGTGTCTGCCCCCTCGTCTACAAAGTGAACCGTCGCGCCAGAGATTTTCGCCCCATAGGCCAGGACGCTCTCGTGGACGCGCCTGCCGTAATACCCCATGCCGCAGAAGGAGGGAATCAGAGCGGGATGGATATTGATGATTTTGTTGGGGTACGCCGTCACCAGGGCCGGCCCCACGATAGATAGATAGCCCGCCAGCACGACGCCGTCAATGGAGCGCTCCCGCAGCTTGGCCAGAATGGCCCTGTCTCGAGCATCGGCGGAGGGATAGTCTCCTCTGGCCAGGACGGCCGTCTCCACCTGGGCGTCCTCCGCCCGCCTGAGGGCGTAGGCGTCCGCCCTGTTGGAGATTACCAGGGCGATTTTCCCCCCCAGCTCTCCCCGCCTTTCCGCGTCCAGCAGGGCCTGCAAATTGCTCCCCCCGCCGGAAACCATCACTGCCAGCCTTTTCATCGTAGCACAATCCTTTCGCTGCCCTCTGTGACGCAGCCGAGGATGACGGCCTCGTCCTCCGTCTCCTCGTTGACGTAGGCGGCAAGGGCCTCCGCCTCCTCCTGGCCCACCGCCATTACCAGCCCGATTCCCATATTAAAGGTGTTGCAGGCAGAGGGCAAATCCAGCCCTGCATCCGTTATCAGCATCTGGAAAATGGGCGGCAGCGGATAGGTATCCATAGAAATATGGGCGGTGAGGCCCTCCCGCAGCATGCGGGGCACGTTTTCGATAAAGCCGCCGCCGGTGATGTGGGCCATACCCTTCACCGTGAAGCGCTCCAAAAGGGCCAGGACGGTTTTCACATAAATTTTCGTCGGCGTGAGCAGGGCCTCCCCCAGGGTCATGCCCAAATCCTCTGCGTAGTGGCTCAAAAATTCCGACTTCATGGGGCACACCTGCCGCACCAGGGAAAACCCGTTGGAGTGGATGCCGCTGGATTTCAGGCCCACCAGCTTATCCCCCGGGCGGATGTCCCTGCCGTCTATCAGGCTGCTCTTTTTCGCCATGCCTACGGCAAAGCCGGCCATGTCGTACTCCCCCTGGCCGTAAAAGCCGGGCATCTCGGCCGTCTCTCCGCCGATTAGGGCGCAGCCCGCCTGCAGGCAGCCCTCCGCCACACCCTTCACAATCTCTGAGACCACCTCCGGCTTCAGCTTGCCCGTGGCGATATAATCCAGAAAAAACAGGGGCCTGGCGCCCAGGCAGACAATGTCGTTGACGCACATGGCCACGCAGTCGATGCCCACAGTGTCGTGCCTGTCCAGAACAAAGGCGGCCTTCAGCTTGGTGCCGACTCCGTCCGTGCCCGCCACCAGCACATCCCCGTTTTGCAAATCGTAAACGCCGCCAAAGCTGCCGATGTCCGTCAAAACATGGCCGTCAAAGGTCCTCTGCACGTGCTCCCGCATGAGCCGGACCGCCTCGTAGCCGGCGGTCACGTCCACCCCTGCGTCCCGATAGGTAATCATTGCCTCAGTCCTCCTTAAAAAAATCGGATAAGTCCAGCCCCTCCGTCTCCGCCAGGGCCTGCTTCATGTCCATGGGATAGTTGCCGTCAAAGCAGCCGGTGCAGAAGTTGCAGCCCGCCCCCTCTACGGATTTGAGCAAATCCTCTCTGGTCAGGTATTCCAGCGTGTCTGCGCCGATGATTTTGCGGATTTCCTCCACGGTGTGCTTGCTGCCGATGAGCTGCTCGTGGCTGGGCGTGTCGATGCCGAAAAAGCAGGGGCACAGGACCGGCGGCGAGCTGATGCGCATGTGCACCTCCCTGGCCCCGGCCAGCCGGAGCATCTCTACAATTTTCTTGCAGGTTGTGCCGCGGACGATGGAATCGTCAATCAAAACCACACGCTTGCCATAGACGTTGCGCCGCATGGCGTTCAGCTTCAGCTTGACCCCCCGCTCCCGAAGGGACTGGCTGGGCTGGATGAAGGTCCGCCCCACGTACCGGTTTTTCGCCAGCACCAGCTTGAAGGGAATGCCGGATTCCTCCGCAAACCCCACTGCCGAGGGAGTGGCCGAGTCCGGCACGCCCCCCACCAAATCCGCCTCCACCGGGTAGGCCCGGGCCAGCCTGCGGCCCATCTCCTCCCGGGCGCGGGCCACGCTGATGCCGTCGATATCCGAATCGGGGCGGGCGAAATAGACGTATTCAAAGATGCAGAGGGCTGTGTCCGCCGTGATGCCGGACTGGTAGGACTGGAAGCCGTTTTCGTCCACCACCACGATCTCCCCGGGCCGCACGTCCCGGATGAACTCCGCATCCACTGTGTCAAAGGCGCAGGATTCCGACGCCAGGACAAAGCTGCCCCCCAGCTTGCCGAGAGCCAGGGGCCGGATGCCCTGCGGGTCCCGAACGCCGATGAGCCTGTCCCCCGTAGCCATGACCAGGGCATAGGAGCCTTTCACCACCCGCATCATCCGGCGGATGCGCTCCACCATGTCCTCATCCCGGCATTTGGCGATGAGGTACGCCATGATTTCCGTATCCAGCGTGGTCTGGAAAATGGCGCCGTCCTCCTCCAGCTTGCGCCGCAGCACGGCGGCGTTCACCAAGTTGCCGTTGTGGGCCAGGGCCAGCTTGCCCCCCTTGTAGGACATGACCAGGGGCTGGCAGTTGACCGGCTCGCTGTCCCCCGTGGTGGAATAGCGGACGTGGCCAATGCCGATTTTTGCGCCATAGAGCTTTTCCAGGCCGTCCTGAAACACCTCGGAGCACAGGCCCATGCCCCGGTGGAGGCGGATGTCCTCCCCCCCGGTGACGGCGATGCCGGCGCTCTCCTGCCCCCGATGCTGCAGGGCGTAAAGGCCCAAATAGCAGGCCTCGGCCGGGTCGCAGATGCCGTCCTCCACATATATGCCGAACACGCCGCATTCCTCCTGCATGGCGTCCTCCCCCGGCTTCCATCTCTCGTAGTTCATATCAATCCCCCATCAGGCGGCGGAGCACCTCCTCGTAGGCCTCCTCTACGCCGCCCATATCCCGGCGAAATCTGTCCTTATCCAGCTTTTCGCCGGTTTCGCTATCCCAAAAGCGGCAGGTATCCGGCGAAATCTCGTCCGCCAGGATGATTTCCCCGTGGAACCGGCCGAACTCCAGCTTAAAATCAATCAGCTCAATGCCAAACTGGGCCAGATAGTCCCCCATGATTTGGTTGATTTTGAGGGCATAGCCGGCGATTTTCTCCATCTCCTCCCGGGTGGCAAGGCCCAGGGCGGCGATGTGGTAATCGTTAATCATGGGGTCGCCCAAATCGTCGTTTTTATAGGAATATTCCAAAACCGTGGTCCCCAGGCGCTGCCCCTCCGGCAGGCCCAGCCGCTTGCTGATGCTTCCCGCGGCGATGTTGCGGACGATGACCTCCACGGGCACAATCTCCACCCGCTTCACCACAGTCTCCCGGTCTGAAAGCTCCTCCACCAGATGGGTGGGGATGCCCGCCTGCTCCAGCATGCGGAACATGTGGTTGGAGACCCGGTTATTCACCACGCCCTTGCCCGTAATGGTGCCCTTTTTCAGGCCGTTGAAGGCGGTGGCATCGTCCTTATAATCCACGATGACATAGTCCGGGTTGTCCGTGGCGAACACCTGCTTCGCCTTGCCCTCGTACAATTTTTCCAGCTTCTTTACCATTTCGCTACCTCCTGCTGCAATTCCTCGTCTGCCTCCAGCACCTTTTTCTCCATATCTCTGCGATAGTCCTCCAGCTTTTTGGAAAGGCCCTCGTCCCGGATGGCCAGAATCTGGAGGGCCAGCAGCGCTGCGTTGACGCCGCCGTTGATGGCCACCGTGGCCACAGGGATGCCCTCCGGCATCTGCACCGTGGAGAGGAGGGAATCCAGCCCGTCCATGGTGGAGGACTTAATGGGCAGGCCGATGACGGGAATGATGGTATGCCCCGCCATGACCCCGGCCAGATGGGCCGCCTTGCCCGCCGCCGCGATGATGACGTCCACGCCGCGGCCCTTTGCCTCTGCGGCAAACTCCGCCGCCTTGTCCGCCGTCCTGTGGGCGGAGAGAACCCGCGCCTCCAGCTCCACGCCGAAGTCCTTCAGCGTGCCGATGGTCTTTTCCAAAACGGGCAAATCGCTCTTTGAGCCCATGACAATCGAAACCTTCATCTTGCAATCTCCTTCTGAAAAAATGAATCTAAAAAAGCGCCCGAAGCTCGACCGCCTTGTTTTTTCCATGTATCATTTTGCCCGCAGCGTTCCCTGCAAGCTCCGCAGAAAAGAGCGGCCATCTCCGGCAAGTTTCTCTGCATGTTCACGGCAGCCACACCCCTTTCCCTTAGCGTCCGCCTCCTGCGGCAATTTTATTCTACACGAACGGCGCCCGCTCTGTCAACATAAAAACAAACATTAATTATTTTTAGTTTGTTATTATTCGTATATTTACGAATCTTTTTCGAAACGTTTTCAAAATTCATAGGGGATTTACTTCTC
>DBGCIZ010000094.1:0-12818 GCA_048355355.1 Christensenellaceae bacterium
AACATATATGAGAATTATCTGCAGGGCAGCTCACTGCTGCAAATAGCCAAAAAACTGAATGCCTGCGGTGCCGAATATATGCCCGGCGTCACCGGCTGGAACAAGGCGCGGCTGAAACGGATTGTGGAAGACGTCCGATACCTCGGTGATGAAACCTATCCGCCGATTATAGATACAGACACCTTCGACAAGGCTCAGAAGGTAAAAGCCGAGCGAAACACACAGAAAGCTGTTGAACGAGGTGCGGTAATATTTCAAATGACTGCACTTGTGGTATGTGGAGAATGCGGACATTCCATGCGCCGTATGCATGACAGTAGAACATCATTCGGAGAAAAGTGGGTTTGTCAGGATTGCGGAACTACCATAAAAATCGTCGATGAAAAACTGCTTGCTGCTGTTACTGAATGTCTGAACATGGCTATTGCTGATACAAGATTAATCGATGTGCCGCTCAAACATAAGGAGCCGTCCGCCTATCTCCGCCGATTGGAAAATGAAATCAGGCGGCTGCTGGACAGTTCCGAAATGGAAAAGGAAACGCTGAAAAACAAAATATTTGAATGTGCCTCGCTCCGGTATTCTGAGATGGATACCACCGAGAGCGTGACAGAAACGCTAAAAGCGGCCTTTGAAAAATCAGGGCCGCTTTCTCAATACAACCAAGAACTTACAGAACGCACCGTCTCCTCCATTAGCTTAAACCGCGACGGAAGCATCTGCCTCACATTGAAAAACGGTCGCCAGATCAGAAAGGAGAACACAAATGGAACAGACTGCCATAATGCCTCAAAAAAGAGTCCGCACAATCCCACCCACAATTCAGCCGGTCAATGTGCATAGCACGCAGTATACGCGCAAACGGGTGGCGGCCTACTGCCGCGTATCCACTAAACAGGAAGAACAGCTTAACAGCTATGAAGTGCAGGTAAAATATTATACGGAACGCATCAATCGCGAAAATGGCTGGCAGCTTGCCGGAATCTATGCAGACAAGGGAATCACGGGCACAAGCACCCGAAAGCGTGATGAATTCAACAAAATGATCAAAGCCTGCAGACGGCACAAGATTGATATGATCATCACCAAATCCATATCCCGATTCGCAAGAAATACTGTGGACTGTTTGAAATATGTCAGGCTGCTCAAGGAGTTGGGCGTAGATGTATATTTTGAGGAACAGGGCATCCACAGCACTGATCCCGGTGCGGAATTTTATATCACTATATATGGTTCCATCGCACAGAGCGAATCTGAAAATATCAGCCACAATGTGGCTTGGGGAAAAGCGCAAAGCGCCAAAGAAGGCAATGTCTTCTTCTCCTACAAATCTTTCCTTGGATATCGGAAAGGCACAGACGGCAAACCGGAAATCGATCCAGAACAAGCGGTCATTGTACGTTCTATTTACGAGCAGTTCCTTGCCGGAAAAAGTATGCAGGACATTGCCAACGAGCTGACCGGACAAGGCGTCCCGACACCTTCCGGGAAAAGCAAATGGCAAGCAACTGTGATTCGCTCCATCCTGTCCAATGAGAAATATAAGGGTGATGCCTTACGGGGCAAAACCTATATAGAAGACTGCATAGGCAAAAAGGTTCGAGTAAATACAGGAGAACGCCCCCAGTATTATATCGAGAACAATCATCCGGCGATTATCGACTCCGCCACCTTCGGCAGAGTGCAGGAAGAACTTGCACGCCGTACCGGAAAGAGAAAGGTAAAGCAGGTCGGCACAAAGACAGAGCAAGGAAAATACTGTGGCAAATACGCTCTAACTGAATTACTGATCTGTGGAGAATGCGGAACACCGTACCGCAGATGCACATGGACAGTAGGTGGTCAGAAGAAGATCGTATGGCGCTGCATCAGCCGCCTCGATTACGGCAAGAAATACTGCCACCAATCACCTACAATGGAAGAAGCATCCTTACAGGATGCGATCATGGAAACCATTCTGAAAACGGCAAAAGTGAATCCCGAAATACTGCAAACACTCAAAATGCACATTCAAATGGGATTAGGTTGTGAAACGCAAGCGGATGACAGTATCGAAATTCAAATCCGCATTGCACAGATTGACAGAGAATTTAAAGAGATACTGAACAGCGTAACTGTGCAGAATCAGGGGAGATTACTTTCCGATCCCCGTATCGAATCATTGATCACAGAAAAAAGAATGCTTGAAAACAAGCTGGCACAGTACAGTGCGGAAAAGGAACATCGCAAAAATATCACCTCTCGGCTGGACGAGATATTCACCGTCCTTGAAGGCATGAAAAACCATCCGCTTACCTATGACGATCAGATAGTCAGGCAAATCCTTCAATGTGTGGTCGTCGAATCAAAACAGAAAATAAAGGTAGTTTTTATCGGCGGCCTTGAAGTTGAATGTGATGTAGAGCAGGCGTAACCGCTTATGCAAGAGTTCAACTCCATCAGCCAAAATCGAAAAAATATCTTTTTTATAGTCCTTAGACAGCGGACGATGTCCGCATTCCAATATCGCAATTCACGTTGGTGGGCTGCGATATTTTTGTTGCTCGAAAAGAGATAGACATTTCGGGAGCCTCTGCCAGCGGCAAGCGGCCGCGCCCAAATTCGCAAACTGCTTTTTGTGGGTTGCGGATTTTTATTTCCCGAAAACCAATCTTTATTTCGAAAAATACCACTGTATTGCCCCGTGAAGCCCTGAGCGCTGTTCTTCTACCGCAAAAGAGACGTTGGATGGACCTGTTCGCGATTAACTTTTACAGTTCAAATTTTGTATCTGCTTCTAAACAGATATTGCGCGCCCTATTTTTCAAGAGTAGTTGTACGATTGAGGCGCGGCTAAAATATCGGCAAAAAGGAGTTAAGATTATAAGCGCTGGTGTTTACTGCTTGCTATTTTCCGGGTATCCTGTATTCTTTGCGTTTTATAAATCGCTGTGGAAAATAGATATTGTATTTGAGATACTGCTTTTCTTGCATTGAAGTAATCGGCACTATGGGCCGGGGTCAAATTAATTTGATGATTTTATTTGTGAACACAACAATATTGTCAAAAAATTGACAATATATGAGGATTTTTAGGGGAAATAATAAATAATACTTGTCAGCTTTATTGATATATGATATATTGTTAAAAGTACGATATAGTTTTGTAACATTGTGCGGAACATACTTTAATAATGGGGAAAGGGAGTGAAATTGGCAATAAGAAGTATAGCTATGAAACTACGTGTAGGAGTAGGATATAAAAGATAGTTATTCGTAAAAATTCTTATAATTAATTATGAGGAAGACGTACTTCTTTCAAAATGTTAGAATAGGATGAAAGGAAATTTTTATGTCTCTTTGGAAAGATAATAAATCCTGCGGATATGCTTAGATAAGTTTTTTATTAATTGAAATAAAAAGAATAACCATATAGAACAGAGTCCTTCTGTAGAAAGAAGAAAATCTTATGTTGAGGGATTCGGCAATTATTTTACTATTAGGAAAAAGGAGCGTAAACACAAATGAAAATTATCGGCGTGATTCCATCGCGATATGCTTCCACCCGTTTCCCGGCAAAGGGCTTAGCGGATATCTGCGGGAAGCCAATGATATGGTGGGTGTATCGCAGCCTGAAAAATACAAAAGGGATTGATGAGGCATATGTAGCAACGGATGATGAGCGTATCGTGGCGGCTTGTGAGAGAGAGGGGATTCCGTCTGTCATGACATCAGATACATGCCCAACTCATTTAGAGCGTCTTTATGAGGTTTCGACAAAAATTGATGCAGATTTTTATATCAATGTCAATGGAGACGAGCCTTTGATAGAAAGTTCTGCTATTGAGGCAATGATTCCTACAGATGAAGTATCTCCTGAGGATAGTTATTTTGCGAATGGCATGATGGTTTTGCGGGATCCTATTGACGCTTATGATAGCTCTAAGATTAAAATTGCCACTGATATGTTCGGCTATGGATTATATATGGCCCGGAGCCCGATTCCCTTTCCCAAAGGGCGTAGCGATTTTCAACTGAAAAAATTTGTGGGGATTCAATGCTTTACAAAAAAAGCCCTGCAATTTGTTGCGGATACGCCACGAGGTTATCTGGAGAGTATTGAAGATATTGATGAATTTCGCTTTTTGGAAAATGGCCATAAGATTAAATTTATTTTAACAGAGGCCACCACGCTTTCTGTGGATACCCAAAAGGATTTGGAAAAGGTGCGCATGATCATACAGAGGAAGCTGGATGACGGGGAAATCCTTTTATAAGACCCAAGGGGCGCTGGCAGCGCCCCTTTTTGCTGCCCGGAGCAGACATGGATTTTACACATGGCAATGTTTACATTTGACTTTTTCTGCACTATAATAAAACTGAAAAAGTTTTGACTACCGTAGAAAGGAGCGGCGAGGGGTTCCGCGGGGATGCGGGCTGCTGCGCCGGAAAGCTGATGAAAAAGACCAAGATTGTATGTACCTTAGGCCCTGCCAGCGAGAGCGAGGAAGTGATGGAGCAGATGCTTCGGGCAGGGATGAACGTGGCCCGCTTCAACTTTTCCCATGGGGATCATCCGGAGCATAAGGAACGGCTGGACCGGTTTCGCCGCGTGAGGGACAGACTGGGTCTGCCGGCGGCAGTCCTGCTGGACACGAAGGGCCCGGAAATCCGCCTGGAGAATCTGAAGGGCGGCAAGGCACAGCTGGAGCGGGGCGCCGCATTCACCCTGACTACGGAGACCATTGAGGGGGACGGGACAATCGCGTCTATCACCTACCCGCGCCTGCCTCTGCTCCTGAAGGAGGGGGACAGGGTTCTCATTGACGACGGAAAGATTCAGCTGAAGGTGCGGGAATGTACGGAAAAGGAAATCCGGTGCACGGTGGTGCATGGGGGGCAAATTTCAAACCACAAGGGGATTAACGTGCCCAACGTCCATCTGGACATGCCCTATTTGAGCAAAAAGGACAAGGCAGACCTGCTGTTCGCAGTGGAGAACGACATGGACTATATTGCGGCATCCTTTGTCCGCACCAAGCAGGACGTCATCGACATGCGGAATTTTCTGGACTACTACGGCGGCCAGAGAATCAAAATTATTGCAAAAATAGAGAACGTAGAGGGCGTCAACAATTTCGACGAGATTTTGCGCCATGCGGACGGCATCATGATTGCCCGGGGAGACATGGGCGTGGAGGTGGAATACGAGCGGCTGCCGGGCCTGCAAAAGCGGTTTATCCGCAAGTGCTACCAGTCTGGCAAGATGGTCATTACGGCGACGCAGATGCTGGAATCCATGATTCACAACATTAACCCAACCAGGGCGGAGATTACGGACGTGGCAAACGCCGTGTTTGACGGGACGTCTGCCATTATGCTCTCCGGCGAGAGCGCAGCGGGGGAATACCCGGTAGAGGCAGTCCAGGCCATGGCCAAGATTGCCAGGCAGGCTGAGGCAGACGCCTTTGCCATGAACATTTACGTGGGCCTGAGCCATGAGATAGACGCCAGCGACATTACCAACGCCATTTGCGACGCAACTTGCACGACGGCCCGGGACGTAAACGCCAAGGCGATTATCGCCGTGACGAAATACGGCCATACGGCCAGGTGCATGTCTCAATACAGGCCCATTGAGCCGGTGGTGGCGGCCACCCCGGACGTCAAGACCTTTCATCAGCTCTCCCTTTCCTGGGGGGTGTATCCGGTTGTGGCGCGGAATCAGCATACCATTGAGGCGCTGTTCGAGCACGCCATTGTCTGCGCAAAGCAGCTGGATATGGTGAAAGAGGGGGACCGGGTGGTCATCACCGGCGGCATCCCTCTGGACATGGAGGGAACAACCAACACCTTAAAGGTGCAGACAGTGAAATAACAGGAAAAAAGCAAGGGCAGCAGAGAAGCGTTTCTGCTGCCCTTTTCGTTAGAGGGAGGGAAACGGATGGAGCATTTTGGCGTAACAGTAAGAGCGGGAAAATACGGGCTGAAAATGAACCGGGAGACGTACGCCATCATCAATAACAGGAACTCGTTTTATGAAATAAGGGATGACGGCGAGGTGTATTACATCAAATTCCCCAGCCTGGAGGGCTGCTATGAGGACAGGGAAGGGCGGTTCTATACCCAGGCGTGGTGCGAAAAGCATCAGAAGGACTGCCTTGAAAATTACGATTTGAATATGCAATATTTTGCCCGGCTGGACAGAGAACGCTTTGAAAAAGAAATCCAGCGGTTTTTAAAGCGGCACAGAGGATTTGCAGAGGTAGGGGATTTGAAGGAATACACGGGCCAGGCCGGCTATTATCTCATGGTGCTGGACGAGTATAAGCAAATCTACATCGGCACGTCAAAAAACATCCGAAAGAGGATTCAGGCCCACTGGACAGGGCGAAGGCCATTTGACAGGCTGCTGTTTCCCATTGGCGCGGTTCAGACCTCGGGCATATCCATAGACAGCTTTCGGGCGCTGGACACCACCAGGCTATACGCATGGAAAACCCACAAGATATACGAAAAGGAGGACAAGCTCATCCGCAAATTTTCGAGGGAATTTGTCTGCAACCGCATCGGCGGCGGGAAGCTGGATGCGGTTACAGGCGGATTATATGCGCTTGCAACCAGGAACAAAAGAGAGCTGTAAAACAAAAGCAGCGGGGGGATTGCTGCTGCTTTTTGCATGGAGAAACGGGGGATTGGGTTCAGCTGCCTTTGGCCCTTTGGGAAAACTGCCTGGCCAAAAGAGCGCAGAGGGCGATGCCGACGGTAAAGGGAATCACCCAGAGGAAGGCAGTGCCCGCGGGGGCGCTCCAGCCTGCGTAGACAGCGCCCCAGGCCAGGCTGCAATAGGAGCAGGAAACCGCGGCGCACATTCCCCCAAAGAGCAGGATAGCCAGAATAGAAAACAGTCTGCAAAGCAGCGCACTTTTTTTCATTGCATTTATACCTCCGAATCCCTTATTTTTTCTTTCTGGAATAGGGCGTATCGGCCAGAGGCAGGGAGGCTCTCACCTTGCCATCGAAGGCCTCGTAGGCGGCAGCCACCGCCGGGGCTGTGGGGATAGAGCTGATTTCGCCGATACCCTTGGCGCCATAGGCCAGGCTGGTTTCGCCCTTGCCCACGATGATGGGGATCACCTCTGGCGTATCGGGCGCGCGGAACAGGCCCAGCGTGCCAAATTTCGCCTGCGGGACGCAGTCTTTTAAGGGATAGTCCTCGGTCAGGGCATAGCCCAGGCTCATGACCACGCCGCCTTCAATCTGCCCCTCCACGTTCTTGGGATTGATGGGGTTGCCAACGTCGTGGGCGGCGTATACCCGGTGGATTTTGCCGTCCTCTGCCAAGGTGACCACATGGGTAGCGTAGCTATAGGCAACGTGGCTGACCGGGTTTTCCTTGGGGCTGCCCATGGGGTCCGTCTTGCCAAGATATTCGCCGTAAAACTCCCGGCCCTCCAGCTCTGCCAGGGATTGGCCCTCCAGCGCCTCCCGGAGCAGGAGGGCGGCCCGCCGCGTCGCCTCGCCGCAGAACAGAGTCTGGCGGGAGGCCGTGGTGTTGCCGCAGTCTGGCGTAAGGGAGGTATCCGGCGGCTCATGGACCACCTGGGCCGGGGAGAGGCCTGCCGTGCGGCAGATAATCTGGGTGATGACAGTGGCCAGCCCCTGGCCGATACAGGAGGCGCTGGTTCTGGTATGGACAAGGCCCTCCCGGACGACCAGGCGGCACCGGCCCGTATCTGGGATGCCCACGCCAAGGCCGCTGTTTTTCATGGCGCAGGCAATGCCGGCGTATTTGGCGCTGTGGTAAACGTCCCGCACGGCCTCCAGCGTCTCCACAAGGGCGGTGGAATCGTCTGCAATCTGCCCGTTGGGCAGCACCTGCCCGGGGCGGATGGCGTTGCGCAGCCGGATTTCAAAGGGAGAGATGCCGACCTTTTTAGCCAGTAAATCCAGATTCCGCTCCATGGCAAAGCAGCTCTGAGTCACGCCGAAGCCGCGGAAGGCCCCGGCAGGGGGATTGTTGGTATACACAGCCCGGCCCAGAATGTCGATATTTTCATAGTGATAGGGGCCGGCGGCGTGGGTGCAGGCCCGCTGGAGCACGGGCCCGCCCAGAGAGGCATAGGCCCCCGTGTCTGCAATAATCACGGCGGTCATGGCGGTAAGAATGCCGTTTTCGTCGCAGGCGATGGTGAAATCCATCTCCATAGCGTGGCGCTTGGGGTGGACGGCGATGCTCTCCTGGCGGGAGAGGGAGACCTTCACAGGCCGCCCCGTCAGATAGGCCAGCAGGGAGGCATGATGCTGAACGGACATATCCTCCTTGCCGCCGAAGCCGCCGCCAATGGCCTTGCCGATGACGCGGACGCGCTCCGCAGGCAGCCCCAGCATGGCGGAGCACTCCTTTTGGGTCTGGTAGACGCCCTGGTCCCCGCTCCAGATGATGACGCCGCCGGCCCCGTCTGGTGCGGAGACGCTGGTCTCCGGCTCTAAAAAGGCGTGCTCTGTAAAGGGGGTGGAATAGTGGGCGGTGACCACATAGGGAGACGCGGCAATGGCCGCGGCAGCATCGCCGCGCACCAGGTGCTCTTCCTTCAGCAGGTTGCCGTTTTTGTGGAGCAGAGGCGCGCCCTCAGCCAAGGCCTCCGCCGGGCAGGTTACGGGAGGAAGCACCTCGTATTCGATTTGAACCAGCTGCTTTGCCTGGGCGAGGATGGCCTTGGACTCCGCCGCCAGGAGGACGATGGCGTCCCCCACAGTGCGGGTGATTTCCCCCTGGGCCACCAGGACGGGCCAGTCCTGCACCAGGTGGCCGATATACTGGGCGCCGGGGATGTCCTCCGCCGTGACGGCGGCGACCACGCCCTCCAGCGCCAGGGCGGCGGAACAGTCGATAGAAAGAACCCGGGCCCGGGGATAGGCAGAGCGGACGGCCCCGCCGAAAAGCATGCCGGGGAGGGCCATGTCGTCCGCATATTCCGCCGTTCCCAGCACCTTTGCCGGAGCGTCCAACCGCCCCAGAGGATCGCCCACCAGGCCGGCGCAGGCCCGCTCTGGAACCGGCGCGCCGGAGCGGAGCAGGTCCGCAGCCAGAAGGATGGCGTCGATAATTTTTTTATAGCCCGTGCAGCGGCAGATATTGCCCCGGAGGGCCGCCTTCACGGCAGCCCGGTCTGGGGCAGGGTTACTATCCAGCAGGGCCTTGGCGCTCATCACCATGCCAGGGATGCAAAAGCCGCACTGGACGGCCCCAGCCTCCGTAAAGGCATAGGCGTAGACCTGCCGCTCCCGCTGAGAGAGGCCCTCCACCGTGACGACGGATTTCCCCTCCATTTTGGCAGTAGTAGGGATGCAGGCCCGCTGGGCCTTGCCATCGACGACCACCGTACAGGCGCCGCAGGCGCCCTCCATGCAGCCGTTTTTTACGGAGGTCAGGCGCAGGTCGTCCCGCAGGAAGTCGATGAGCTTTTTGGTCTCCCCCGTGGAGACCTGTTTCCCGTTGACCGTAAAGCTGAACATAGAAGGCACCTCGCAATTACAATAGATAGGAATACTGCCCCAGCACGGCCTCAATAACGGCGGCAAGGCGGGAATCCTGAAGCGCGCCGGCGGAGACGTCGGAAACGGCGCCGCCCAACCGGACGCGGCACAGGCCGGAGCTGCGCTCCAGCACCAGGAAGCCTTCGTTGCCGCTGGAGGCAAATTCCTCCGGCGTGTGGAACAGGGTCAGCTTATCCCGGTAGGGGGCGCTTTCGTAGGGGCAGAAGGTGGCGCAGTTGCCACACTCGTTACACATCCGGTCGATATGGAGAATCTGGAGGCCGCAGGCCGTCTGTAGCGCCACATTGGCCCGGTTGGGGCAGACGTCCACGCAGCACTCGCAGATAGCGTCGCACTCCAGGCACCGGCTGCCTTCCCCGGCGGGGGTATCCTCCCAGGAGAGAAGCCCCTTTTTCTTTTCCGCCCCGCTGGAAGCGGCGCTGGAGACAGTGGGCAGGGGATAGGGCGCGGCCTCCCGGGCCAGAATGTCGCCGACGGCCCGGTGGGCTCCGGCAATGGCCTCGACTACCGTGGACGGGCCGGTGGCGCCGTCGCCGCAGAAGTATATGTTGCCCTTGGCCAGATTGTTGGCCGGAACCAGAAGGGGCAGGCCCTCTGCCCCTGCCGCCACGCCGAAGGCATTGGTCAGCGCTGCGCTGGGCCGGACGCCAATGGACGCGATGACCGTATCAGCCGGAAGCTGCCGCACCTCGCCCGTATCCACAGGGGCGCGGCGGCCCTGCTCATCCGCCTGGCCAAGGGACATGACAGAGCAGGTCAGCACGCCGTTTTCATAGGCGCTGGGGGCCAGCAGGGGGAGAAACTCCACGCCCTCTGAGAGCGCGGCGGCCAGCTCCTCCTCATGGGCTGGCATGTTTCGCTGGTCTCGCCGGTATACAATGGAAACCTGCTCCACGCCAGGCACCCGCTTGGCCGCCCGGGCGGCGTCCATAGCGGTATCGCCGCCACCCACCACGACCACGGTCTTGCCAAGCTGGAGGGGCGCGCCGCTGTTGAACTGGGCGAGGAAATCAAGGGCGGGAATGGCGCCCTCCAGGCCCAGGGGGATATTCTCCCAGGCGCCTGTTGCGAGGATAACGTATTGATAGTCCTTCAGCTGGTCGGGCGAGGTGATTTCCACGCCGGTACGGAACTCGGCCCCATAGGCCCGGGCCAGGGCGACGTCCCGCTCAATGGCGTCGTCGGCAATGCGGAAGTCGGGAATGACGTATTTCACAATGCCGCCCAGATGGCTCCTCTTTTCAAAGACGGTGACGCTGATGCCCGCCCTGGCCAGCAGATGGGCTGCGGCAATGCCCGCCGGGCCGCCGCCGATGACGGCCACACGGCAGCGGGCAAGGGGGGCGGGCGCAAGGGTGGCCATGACCTCCGTATAGCCCCGGTGGGCCGCCAGCAGCTTAACGCCGCGGATATCCACCGGCTGCTCGTAGTGATTCCGGCGACATTTTTCCGTGCAGCGATGGTTGCAGATAGTGCCCGTGATAAAGGGCAGGGGGTTTTTGCTCAGGATGACCCGCAGGGCGTCCGCATAGTTGCCCGCGTCCGCCAGGCGGATATACGCAGGGATATCCTGCCCAATGGGGCAGCCATGGGCGCAGGGGGCCGTCGTGCAGCTGAAAAGAGGCACCTTGGCGCCGATTTTGCGGGAGGGAAGGGGCTTTAAGGGCTTTGCGTACCGGCCCCCCGGCTGGACGGCCTGGGCCACCATAGCCTCCAGACGGGCCACGTCCACCTGGCCTGCGCCAGCATAATCGCAAGCTGCCAAGATTTCGGCCAGCTGGGAAAGCCGCTGATAGCCGCCGGGCTTGAGCAGGGTGGTGGCTACCGTGATGGGGCGGATGCCCACCAGGAACAAATCCGCCACGTTGGAGGCGTCCGCACCACCGGAGAAGGAGATGGGCAGCCTGCCCTCAAAGGCCTGGGAGAGGCGCAGCGCCACAGAGATGGACAGGGGGAACAGGGCTCGGCCGGAGAGGTACATCTCCTCCCCCGGCAGCTGGGCCTGGGTAATCTCCACAGGGAAGGTGTTGGTCAGCTTGACGCCAAAGCTGAGGCCCCTGGCCGCCGCCCGCTCCATCAGGCGGCCCAGCATGGGGATAGCGTCGGCAAGCTGCAAATCCTCCTCGAAATGGTGGCTGTCAAAGGAAAGATAATCGTAGCCCAGGGCGTCCAGCGTTTGGCGGACATAGTCGTAGCCCAGCAGGGTGGGGTTGCATTTCACGTAGGTATGGAGCCCTTTTTCCTCGATTAAATAGGTGGCGATGCGCTCAATCTCGTCAGCCGGGCACCCGTGGAGGGTGGAAAGGGTGGCGGAGGAGCAGACCGCTGGGGAAATTTGCGCCACATAGTCTGCATCAATATGGGAAAAGCGGCCCAGATTTTCCTGGAGCCAGCTCATACATTCCTGCCACACGGAGGTGGCGGAGGCGTCTTTCAGGCTTTCGATAAAGCTGTCGATTTTGGCAGACTGGATGCCGGCCAAATCGTAGCCCACGCTCATATTGAAGAGAAAGCCCTCCGGGCTGCCCAGGCCCAGCTCTTGGGAGAGGACCTTCAGGGCGACCCAGGCCTTCACGTATTCATCCCGGGCCTGGCCCACGGTCAGCTCCGTAGACCACTCCACGTTATAGCACTCGTCCTCTGCGCGAATGCAGGGCTTGCTCACGGGCAAATCCTCGCCATCCAGAATCTGAACGGTTTTCAGCTCGAAAAATCTGGCGCCGGCCGCATATGCGGCAATGATATTCTGGGCCAGCTGAGTATGGGGGCCCGCCGCAGGCCCCAGAGGGACCTCCGCCTCTCCACCGGGCAGAGGCAGGGCCTTTTCCCCGGCGCGGAAATACCGCCTGACACCGAACATGGCGTTTTGCTCCGTGAGGAGCCAATTCATCAAATCCCCAAAGGGGATGGGTGTCATTCTGTCGTTCATGGTTGTGCCTCCTTGGTTTAGCTGTTGATGCGCTCCGCCAGACGTTTCGCCAGCTCCCGGCAGCGGGCGTAGATGCGGCCTTCGTCGGCGCAGAGCAGCTCCCGCTCCTTCATGAGAATTTTGCCGGACGCCACGGTGTGGACGACGCTGCGGCCCGTCATGCCAAACAGAATATGGGAGCTATAGTTATCCTGATTCAGGGGCGTCTGGGGGATATAGTCCGCCACGATAACGTCCGCCGCCGCGCCAGGCGACAGCTGGCCTACTGTGGCATCGAAAAAGCGGCTCGTAATCTTCGCGTTATTTTGAAACAGCATCTGGGGAACCTCAACCCAGGCGGCGTTGGGGT
>DBGCIZ010000095.1:0-7611 GCA_048355355.1 Christensenellaceae bacterium
GGATGCACTGTTCTCCTTCATGGTGCTGTACAATGCGGTTATCGGCATGAGAATGCAGGAAGAACCTGTTGCGTTGAAACAGAATTATATTTATGTGACCAGCGCAGAGGAATGCGCCATTTACGAGCAGTATATCGACAATCCGGATTACATGGTATACACAGCTGAGGAAATCCAGCAGATGTCCCGCGCAATCAATCCCGACTTCACTTTGGAGGATATGGAGCAGATTATGGCGGATTATACGCTGGAAAATATCATAGAGAAAATTGACAGCAGAGGCGACGCAGCGTAGGACGCAACCACACAGGGGGGCGCTGGCCCCCCTTTTATTTCCTGGGGAAAAGAAGGGGCGGGAACCCCTTCTGATGAAACCGTACAAGCAGCAGATTTTTGGCTACGATGTGAGCAATTTTACACACTTTCGCTGGTTTTGTAGAAAATTACTTACAGCTTGTATATAATAGCGTTAAGCTTCAACTTTGCCGTTAGAACCCAGCACAGAGCGGATTTTATGCCGCACCATCTCTTTCACGGCCGTCCGAGCCGGGCCGAGATACTGCCGGGGGTCGAAATCGGCCGGATGTTCGGCCAGATGCTGACGGATGGCGGCGGTCATAGCCAGACGCAAATCGGAATCGATGTTGATTTTGCAGACGGCGCCGGCCGCGGCACGCCTGAGCAGTTCCTCCGGGACGCCCTGAGCGCCGCTCAGGCAGCCGCCATACTGGTTGATGGTTTGGACGAAGGAGGGCACCACGGAGGAAGCCCCATGGAGCACGATGGGGAAGCCGGGGAGAAGGTCTGCAACCTCATCGAGAATATCGAAGCGCAGACGAGGCTCGCCCTTGAACTTATAGGCGCCGTGGCTGGTGCCGATAGCGATGGCAAGGGAGTCCACCCCCGTTTTGGAGACAAACTCCTGCACCTCCTCAGGCCGTGTATAGGAAGCATCCTCAGCTGAGACGTTGACATCGTCCTCAATGCCCGCAAGGCGGCCAAGCTCTGCCTCGACGACGACGCCCCGGTCGTGAGCGTATTCGACGACGCGCCTGGTTTTATCAATATTGGCCGCAAAGGGAAAGTGGGACGCATCAATCATGACAGAGGTAAAGCCGTTATCGATGCAGCTTTTGCAGGTATCGAAGCAGTCTCCATGGTCCAGATGAAGGGCGATGGGTAGGCCCGTTTCCTCCACAGCCGCCTCCACCAGCTTTTTCAAATAGGTGGGGTTGGCGTAGGCCCGGGCTCCCTGAGAGACCTGCAAAATCAGGGGGGAGCGCTCCTCCTTGGCGGCCTCGGTAATCCCCTGAATGAGCTCCATATCGTTGACGTTAAAAGCGCCGATGGCGTAGCCCTCCGCATAGGCGCGGCGGAACATGTGCTTTGTGGTGACAAGTGGCATAGGGCATCCTCCTAAATCAAATGGAATTAAGAATAAGATAGCAGATTTGGGGGCAATGGGCAAGATACAAAGTGGGGCATTTGTATATACTAATTCTAGCTGGATGCAATTTTGAGGCGACAAGCTGCAAATTTAATTTTGTGCATTATAAATGGATTTTTATCGTA
The DNA here is from genome assembly GCA_048355355.1 of Christensenellaceae bacterium. Lineage (GTDB taxonomy): Bacteria > Bacillota > Clostridia > Christensenellales > Christensenellaceae > DBGCIZ01. The sequence goes on from DBGCIZ010000095.1 coordinate 1,573, forward strand.
GGATAAGAAAAATATCGTTCTGATACAAATGTTCTATTGACAAGATACAATTTATAATGTATAGTACAAATAAGACAAGGAGAATGTCGGAATGGGAAACTTCGAAAGTGTTATTGCCAGGGAAGATATCGACTGGGGGTCCTCGGTCCCCATCTACAGCCAGATATCCAGTTTGCTGAAGCAGCGGATTAATCGCGGCGTGCTGAAGGTTGGCGACATGCTGCCGTCGGAAATGTATCTTTGCGACGAGTTGCATATCAGCCGCTCGACCATTCGAAAGACTTTCGCGCAGCTGGAGGCAGACGGGCTCATCGTGAGAAAGCGGGGCAAGGGAACCTTTGTAGCAGAGCCCAAGCTAAAACGCAATTTAAACAATCTTTACAATTTTTCAACGGAGATGAGGATGCTGGGCTTTAAGCCTCTTTCGCGCTTGATTGCCTTTGACTTGATTAAGCCATCGGCCAAGGTGGCCAATCAGCTGGGCGTTTTGGAGAGCGAGCTGGTTTACAAAATCGTCAGGCTGCGCCTGGCAGACGGCAACCCCATGCTCCTGGAGACGGCGTACATCCCGCAGAAATTCTGCCCTGACCTGAGCGAGGAGGAGCTGACCGATTCCCTCTATGCTCTGATTAGCGACTTTACGGGAGCGCTGCCCATGGAGGCGGTGGAGACCTACGACGCTGTGCTCCTGACGGAAAAGCAGGCAAAGCTGCTGGACTGCATGACGGGCGCCCCGGCCTTTAAAATCCAGCGGGTATCGAAAAACACGGCGGGCGAGATTTTTGAGACCAGCACCATTATCGCCCCGGGGGACAAAAATAGATATCAGATTACTCTGCGGAGGGACAATATCTCCTATTCCAGAAAGGTCTGATGGCTGAATTTGCCGATATATGCGAAGAGCATATTGGAAAATAGGACTGTATTAATTAAAAGAGGTGTAGAAATGGAAAAACAAGCGTTAGGTATGGTGGAAACGAAGGGTTTAATTGGCTCAATTGAGGCCGCTGATGCGATGGTGAAGGCCGCCAACGTTTCCCTGATTGGAAAAGAGAAGATTGGCTCCGGCCTGGTGACCGTTATGGTCAGAGGCGATGTTGGTGCTGTGAAATCTGCCGTTGAGGCGGGCGCTGCGGCGGCGAAGAGAGTCGGAGAGCTTTATGGAGTGCATGTAATCCCCAGACCCCACGACGACGTGGAAATGATTCTTCCCAGCAAGTAATAGCAAGCTAACATTTGAAGAAGGAGATTACATACAATGAATTTTGAAAATCTTGTAGAGCAGATTGCAAAAGAGGTTTACGGAAAAATCAGCAGCGGCAGCATGGCGGAATCCTCTGCCAAGGGCAGAAAGATTACGCCCCACGAGATTGCCAAGATGATGGACTATTCTCTGCTGAAGCCGGAGCTGACCAAGCAGCAGGTTGTAGACGGCTGCCTGGAGGCTGTGAAATACGATTGCAAATCTGTATGCGTTCGCTCGGCGGATGTCCTGCTGGCTATGGAAATCTGCAAGAACAGCGATGTATTCGTAAAGACAGTTGTGGGTTTCCCCCACGGAAACTGCCTGCCTGAGGTGAAGAATTTTGAGGCACAGATTGCCATCGCCCAGGGCTGCAAGGAGATCGACATGGTGATGAACATTGGCATGTTCAAGTCTGGCGAATACGACATTATCGCCAAAGAGGTGAGCATGCTGGCGGAGACCTGCCACACGGCTGGCTGCAAGCTGCAGGTCATCATGGAGAACGCCTATTTGACGAAGGAAGAGATTGCCAAGGCATGCCGCATTATTGAGGCAAACGGCGGCGATTTTGTAAAGACCTCTACCGGCTTTGCCCCCGGCGGCGCTACGGTTGAGGATTTGAAGATTATGCGGGCGACCGTCTCCCCCAAGGTAAACGTGAAGGCTGCGGGCGGCGTTCGGACGTTGGATGCGGCTCTGGCCGTGGCTGCCTGCGGCAGCTGCCGGTTCGGCTGCACGGCTACCAAGAAGATTCTGGAAGAAGCGGCTGAGCGGGAAAAGGCCGGCACGCTGTTCGTCCCGCCTCTCTCTGAGGTTCCGGACAACGCCATCGGCTACAATTAATCATCCCAAACAGACTGAATAGCAATTTGCAGGGGCGCCTTTGAGGTGATCTTAGGTGCCTTTGCGCCAAAAATATCGTCCATAGATATGGACAAAACCATCGATACGCGTTATTTCTTTTTCATTGGAAAATAAAATAGGACGGAGGAAGAATTCATGAAATTAGGTTTTTTAAGTGCAATTTTACCTGAGTACTCATTGGACCAAGTGATTGATTTTGCTGCGGCCCAGGGCTTAAAGGCAGTGGAGCTGGCCTGCTGGCCCCAGGGAAAGGCAGAGCGCCGCTATGCTGGTGTGACCCACATCAATGCGGACGACTACGACAAAAACGCCATTTTGGACAAAACGGCTGCCGCAGGCATTGAAATCAGCGGCCTGGGCTATTACCCCAATCCCCTTTCGCCGGATTTAGAGCAGCGGAAGGTGGCCATCGCCCACATTAAAAAGCTGATTCTGGCGGCAAAGGATTTGGGCATCGGCATTGTCAACACCTTTATCGGCAAGGACAAGAGCGCCAGCATCCCGGAGAACTTTGAGGAGTTTAAGAAGGTCTGGCCGGACATTATCAAATTCGCAGAGGACAATGGCATTAAGATTGGCATAGAGAACTGCCCCATGTATTTCTCCATGGACGAGTTCCCGGGCGGCAACAACCTGGCCTGCACGCCGGCTATCTGGGAGGAGATGTTCTCTATTATCGACAGCCCCAACTTCGGCCTGAATTACGACCCCTCTCACATGGTGGTGCAGCAGATGGACTATGTGAAGCCCATTTACCAGTTTAAGGACAAAATCTTCCACTTCCACATCAAGGACGTAAAATTCTACAAGGATAAATACGACCAGTGCGGCTTCTTTGCGCCTCCGCTGACCTATCATCAGCCCAAGCTGGCCGGCCTGGGAGACATCCAGTGGGGCCAGGTGGTGACGGCTCTGAACGACATTAGATACAAGGGCGCTGCCATCATCGAAATTGAGGATAGAGCCTATGAGGATACCCTGCAGGATAGGCTGGATTCCATTGAGCTCTCCAAGAACTTCATGCACCAGTTCATTCTGTAAACAATAAGGGGTTTAGACGTGAAATTAGAGTTAGCAGAGCTCCTGAAGGGAGTGGAAGGCAAAAAAATCAACACGCTCATCGGCTTTGACGGCTTTGTAGACGAGGTGGTGCACGTCGTAGACAAGCGCTACGGCCCCAATCCTGGCGATTTTGAGCGGGTTTTAACCATCGAGGCATACGCCAAGCGCCTGGCGGCAGGAGCAGGCCTCAGCACCAATGTGGAAATCGTCCCATTGACGCGAAAGCTGGGAGGCAACGGCCCCATTTACGCCCTGGGCCTGAAAAAGTATGGCATCAACCTGACCTATATCGGCTGCACCGGCGTAGAGGCCCTGAACCCTGTGTTCCATGAAATGGCCGAGGATTCTGTGGTCATCGGCATCGCCGAGCCGGGACAGACAGACGCCATGGAGTTTGACGACGGGAAGATTATCCGCTCCAAGCTGGCTTCTCTGAACAGCGCCAACTGGGAGAGTATCGCCAGCAAAATTGGCGTTGACGGGCTGGCCCAGATGATGGACGATGCGGAGCTTATCAGCTTCAACAACTGGGCCCTGCTGAACCAGATGAGCGACATTTGGAAGCACATTCTGGCGGACGTAATCCCAAAAATGAAGGCAGATGCAAGCAAAAAGACCATGTTCTTTGACCTGTGCGACCCGGAAAAGCGCCTCAATGAGGAGATTCTGGAGGCTATGGAGCTGATTCAGAGGTTTAAGGCGGCCGGGTTCCGGGTGGCTCTTGGCCTCAACAGGAAGGAAACCTGCGAAATCGCAGAGATTACGGGTAAGGAAATTCCAGATTACAAGGCGATCCCCCTCCGGGAGTTGACCGAGTATCTGGCGGACTATTTAAAGCTGGACTGCCTGGTGGTGCACCCCACGGAGTGCGCGGCCTGCGTGGCGGACGGCAAGTATTACGAGGTGGCAGGCCCCTACTGCCAAAAGCCCAAGCTGACCACTGGGGCAGGGGACAACTTCAACGCCGGCTTTGTATACGGGTATGTAAACGGCTTTGCGCCGGATATGTGCCTGCTGCTGGGGACGGCGTCCTCCGGCTTCTATGTGCGGAAGGCCAGAAGCGGAGATTCAAAGGAAATTCAGGCGTTCCTCAAGGATTGGGATGCCGGTAGACTGGATTAAGGAGGAATGAAACATATGAGAAAGATTAAGGTTGGCGTCATTGGCCTTGGCATGATTGGGCCGATTCACATTGAAGCGCTGCGGCGGCTGGGCTTTATCGACGTGGTTGCCCTGGCGGACAACAACGAAGAGGTTGCCCAGAAGAAGGCGGCAGAGCTCTGCATCGACAAGGTGTACAGCGATTTTAACGATTTGATTAACGACCCTGAGGTGGAGAGCGTCCATATCTGCACCCCCAATAGCCTGCACTACCCCATGGCGAAGGCGGTTATCGCGGCGGGCAAGCATGTAGTCTGCGATAAGCCTCTGGCCATCAGCTCTGAGCAGGGCGCTGAGCTGATTCAGCTGGCGAAGGAAAAGGGCGTTGTGGCAGCTATGAATTTCAACATGCGCCGCTATCCCCTCATTGAGCAGGTGAGGCAGATGATTCTCAACGGAGACCTGGGCGAGATTTTCGCCATCAACGGCTCCTATCAGCAGGATTGGCTCCAGAAGGAGACGGACTATAGCTGGCGCCTGGAGCCGGCTCTGGCGGGCGACTCCCGCGCAGTGGCGGACATTGGCTCCCACTGGGTGGACTCCATTGAATATATCACGGGCCTGACCATTGACAAGGTGTGCGCTGATTTTGCCACCTTCTACAAGACCCGCAAAAAGCCCCTCAAGCCTGTGGAGACCTATTCCGGCAAGATGCTGAGCCCGGAGGACTACCAGGATGTGCCCATCAACACGGAGGATTACGCCACCGTTTTGATGAAGTTCTCCAACGGTGCGCACGGCTCCCTGACGGTGAACCAGGTTGCCGCCGGAAGAAAGAACAGAATGTACTTCGAGATTTACGGCAGCAAGGCGGCAGTGGCCTACGACTCCGAGAAGTGCAACGAGCTCTGGATTGGCAAGAGAGACGGCAACAACGAGACGCTGCTGAAGGATCCCTCTCTGGTGTATCCTGGCGCAGGAGCCATCATTAACTATCCCGGCGGCCACAACGAGGGCTTCCCGGATACGTTTAAGCAGAGCTTCAAGAAAATCTACACCTTCATTGCCAACGACGGCATGAAGAATAACCTGCCTGTAGATTTCCCCACCTTTGAGGACGGCTTGAGAGAGCTGGTCGTCTGCGAGGGCATCGTGGCTTCTGCCAAGAAGGAAGCCTGGATGGACATCTAAGCAAAAAGCGCAATCAGGGGCAGTTCGAAAGGACTGCTCCTCTTTTTAAAGCAATAGTCAATATTTATTTATTTCCGATTGTATTTTAACATGAAATTTCATTCATCATTGGGGTAGGAACGTGTTATGATGGTAGATCAAAAAATGCAAAAGAAGGTGAATACCCAGTTTTGCTTTATGCAGGGCTCCTATGTAGGCGGCAACGCGGTGCTCTTTGGCTACGCAGTGGTGCTGCTGCAATCCAAAAGTTTGACGGCCACCGAGGCCGGCTTGGCGCTGGCCCTCTGCTCTGTGGCGTCGATTTTTATTCAGCCTGCCGTAGCGGCCATTTCCAACCGGTTTCGGAGAATCCCGCTGAACCACCTGATGGGGTACATCAGCATCATCGTCCTGCTGGGCTCCATAGCCCTCTATTTTATCGATGCGCCCATGCTGGCGGTTATGATTGTATTTATCCTGACCGCCTCCATTGAGATGAGCGTCATGACCTTTATCGGCGCCTTTGCCATGCAGTTTGAAAACCGAGGCATGGAAATCAACTATGGCGCGTCCAGGGCGGTCGGCTCCATCTGTTA
>DBGCIZ010000096.1:0-4556 GCA_048355355.1 Christensenellaceae bacterium
ATCCGGTTTATTGAGGAGCTGAGGAGAAGGGTAGACCATCAGCTCAAGACGGTTCTGGGAATCAGCTGCAAGCTGACATTCCTGAGTGCCGGGACCCTGCCGAGAAGCGAGGGTAAGGCAGTGAGAGTGGAGGATACGCGGAATCTTTCCATCCGCGTTTGAGAAAAAGGCGGCCTGCAAGACGGCCAGAAGGAAACAAGGAGGAATCACCATGTTAGTAAAGCAGATATCCGTATTTGTGGAAAATGCCACGGGCAGGCTTTCTACCCTGACCAGGGCCCTGGGAAATGAGGGCATCGATATTATTGCAATCTGCATTGCAGATACTGTGGATTTCGGCATCCTGCGCTGCATTGTGACCGACCCGGATAAGGCGGTAGAGGTGCTGAAGAGGAACGGCTTTACGGCAAGCATTACCAAGGTCCTGGCTGTGGAGGTAGACGACACGCCCGGCGGCCTGGCGAAGGTGCTGGAGTGCCTGAGCTCGGAGAGCATCGGCGTGGACTATGTGTATTCGTTCATCAGGGCCAGGTCGGAGCATGCGCTGGTGCTGTTCAAGGTGGATGATACGGAAAAGGCCATTGACGTCCTTCAGCGCAACGATGTGCCCATCCTGTGTATGGACGATATCAAAAAAATCTGACGGAAAACGAGATGACGGAAGAGTGCTGAGAGAGACTTACGCGAGGATAGATTTAGGAAAAATTGCCCACAACATCAGGGCGCTGAAGCAGGCCGCAGGCACGGATGTGATGGCGGTCATCAAGGCGGATGCCTACGGCCATGGAATGCGAAGAGTGGCGGAAACGGCGCTCCGCGAGGGGGTGCAATGGCTGGCGGTAGCCACGCCGGAGGAGGCGCTGGAGCTGAAGGAGACGGCAGGGGAGAGGCATATTCTCATCCTCTCCCCTGTTCTGGATCGGGCCATAGAGCCATTGGTGGCGAAAGGCATTTCCCTTTGCGTTTGCGACGCGGAGCAGCTGGCGCATATTGCCCAGACGGCGGAACGGCTGGGCAAGCAGGCAAAGCTGCATATCAAGACAGATACTGGCATGGGCCGGGTAGGAATCCGCACGAGAGAGGAAATGGCGGCGTTGCTGGCGCTGTTTCGAGAGCGAAAAAGCCTGATTTTGGAGGGCATTTTTACTCATTTTGCCTCTGCGGATGAGGCGGATAAAAGCTTTACCTATGAGCAGGGAAGGCGCTTTGCGGAATTTTGCGCCATGGCAGAGGAGGCTGGCTTTTCTCCGGTGCGCCATGCGGCAAACAGCGCGGCTATTATCGACTTGCCGGAACTGCATTTTGACTTGTGCCGCATGGGAATCTCCCTCTATGGGTATCCGCCCTCGGACGATGTGGACGCGAGCGCCCTGGGGCTGCAGCCAGCCATGGAGCTATGGAGCTACGTCTCCTACCGAAAGACCATTCACGCGGGAGATACCGTCAGCTATGGGCGGCTGTTTCGCGCAGAGAGGGATACGGAGATTGCCACAGTGCCCATTGGCTATGCCGATGGATACCGGCGGAGCCTGACGGGCAAGGCTTGGGCTTATTTTAACGGAAAAAAGGCCATGCTGGCAGGCCGCGTCTGTATGGATCAGATTATGTTTGACGTAACGGGGCTGGATGTGAAGCCAGGAGACAGGGTCCTGCTCATGGGCAGGGACATGGATGCAGACCAGATGGGCAGGCTGGTGGGCACCATCAGCTATGAAATTCTGACGGGAATTTCCCCCAGAGTGCCCCGCGTTTACGTAGAATATTGAGGAAAATGGGCGGAAAGGAAAAGTGGTTATTTACTTTCTGCCCGTTTTCATTTAATATATTGTATATAGTGCGGCAGGAAATTGCAGAAAAAGTCAAAATGCCGCCGGGAGGCAGGACTGCCAATGCGGGTAATCAGCGGAAGCGCCAGGGGGCTCCGGCTGGAGACATTGCCGGGCCAGGATATCACCAGGCCCACCATAGACCGGGTTAAGGAAGCGGTGTTTGGCGCCATTCAATTTGATTTGGCGGGGGCCCGTGTGCTGGATGCCTTTGCGGGGTCAGGCGCGTTGGGGATCGAAGCGCTGAGCCGAGGCGCTAGAGAAGCGGTGTTCATCGACATAGATGCCAGAGCGGTAGCCTGCGTAAAAAGGAATTTAAAGGCGGCAAGGCTGGAGGAGAGGGCCTGTGTGCTGCGGGCAGATTTTTTGACAGGCATGGCCCAGGCAGGCGGGCAGTTCGATTTTATCTTTCTGGATCCGCCCTATCAGTCCGGATTGTATCAGTCGGCCGTAGACGCTGCTTTGGAAAGGGGACTGTTGGCAGAGAAGGGGCAGCTCATTGCAGAGCACGACGGAACCCTGGAGCTTGATGGCCTGGAGCTGACGAAATGCCGAAAATACGGGAAAGTTTATGTATCCTTTTATAGACGGAGGCAGGAAAACGGTTGATTGGTGTATTTGCAGGGAGCTTTGACCCTATTACCGTGGGCCATACGGATATTATCCGAAGGAGCGCCAGGCTGGTGGACAAGTTATATGTCGCCATGCTGGACAATACGACAAAGCAATATCTGTTTCACCGGGAGCAGCGGCTGGCTCTGATTCGCTGCGCAGTGGCTGAAATCCCTAACGTAGAGGTGGATTATTTCCATGGCCTTCTGGCGGACTATATTGCTCAAAAGGGAATCGACTGCATTATTCGCGGTGTGAGAAATACCACGGATTTTGAATATGAGCGGGATATTGCCTATTGCAACAGAAAGCTGAGCGGGGTGGAGACGTTGTTTTTGCCGACGAGCCAGGAATTTTCCTTCGTCAGCGCCAGCATTGTCAGAGAGCTTTACCGCTTTCATGGCGATATATCCGCATTTGTGGACCAGTGCGTTTTAGATAAAATTGCGGAATTCAAGTGATTTGGAGGAGAGGATTATGGAAAGACCGGATGTTTTTTCGCTTTTGGACGAGCTGCAGGAAGAGATTGAAATGAGCCCCACAAAGGGCTTCTCAAAAATGAAGTCCGTCGATGAAAAAATTGTTATGGAAATTATAGACGACCTGCGCAAGGCGATGCACGAGGAGCTGGACTTTTCCAAGCGGGTGATGAACGAAAAGGAGCAGATTCTGAAGGCAGCGCAGACCCAGGCGGAGGAGATAAAGAGGCAGGCAAAGGCTGAGGCAGAGGAGATGGTCAAGGACATGGCCATTACCAAAGCTGCCCAGGAGAAGGCCGCAAAGGTAATTGACACGACAAAAACCAAAGCTGCGGAGATTAGAAAGAGCGCCAATAAGTATGCAGAAGATGTCTTTGAAGAGTTAGAGGCATATTATAAAGAGAGTATTGAGTTGATTCACGAAAATAAATCTCGCCTGTATGGAAAAATCCAGCCCTCTAACCGGCAGGAATAGGTTATTTTTGCCTGCTTTGAAGAACGAGGCGAATAATCGTTGCGACGACAGCAATGCAAAGAAGCACGGCGGCACCTGCCAACACGGGGCCGCCGTATTTTTGCGGCGTCAGGGCAAAGGTAGCCTGGCTGAGGGGGAAGAGGCGAAGGGCGCCCCAGGTCAGCAGGGCGGCCAGCATGCCGTGGATGAGCTTGACGAGAGAGAACCACTTCAGCTTTAAGCCGGAGGAGGCGCAGACGGCATGGGTTTGGGCGTGGACGCAGAGACCGCCAAAGGAGATGATACCGCTCAGGAAAACCAGGCGCAGCTCGTCAGAGAGAAGGGCAGACTGGATACAGCCGGTTGTCATCTCAAGAATTCCGCTAAAAAAGCATCGGAAAATGCCATCGGGAAGCACTGGAAGGCTCCAAAGGCAGGAAAGCGCCACGGAAAAAACGGCCATCAGCCCGCCAACGCTGAGCATACTGCTGACTGCAGAGGTGACGGAGGAGGCCAGTGCGTCGCCTATGGAAGTGCAGGAGGCCAGACGGGGCGTCTTGCGGGGGGCTGATCGGGGAAAAATTCGCCCTGCCACAGCGGAAATGAGTAAAATAGCGCCATAATGGGGTATCAATAGATAAGGAGCAAAGGAGGCGGAGCCCAGCATGCCGACAGAGACGGCGCCGATGATAAACAGAGGGCCGGAGGTAGAGGTGCAGCAGACAAGGGACTGGGCCTCCTGCCGAGACACAGCGCCGCGGGCATAGAGGTCCGCCGTCAGCTTGGCCCCCAAGGGATAGCCGCCCAGCATAGAGGATAAAAAGACATAGCCAAAGGCGTCTGGCATGGCGAAAACGCGCCGCGTCACGGGGCCGAGCAGACGGGAGATGGCCCCTGCGGCGCCGCTCTCTAAAAAAAGGCGGCTGACAATAAAAAAAGGCATGAGCGAGGGCACCACGACGGTGGCCCAGGAGGTCAGCGCAGAGGAGGCTCCCTCTATGGCCTGAGAGGGAAAAATGGCGATGAGCACCATCAGCAGGGCAGAGCATAGGGCTAAAGCGTATTTCATAGGAATACCTCGGCAAAGTTGGTCTGATTATTTTTATGAGGGCAGAAAGGCGGTTTATGAGTAAAAAAATAGGCCTGGTTTTGGGCGGCGGAGCATCGAGAGGGTTTGCCCATTTG
>DBGCIZ010000097.1:0-5293 GCA_048355355.1 Christensenellaceae bacterium
AACCAGGGGAATTACAACATCAGCATTTCGGATATTGTAATCAGAGAGGAAGCGGATATTGACAGAATCGTGACACAGATTGTAAATAAATTGGAACGGGCAAGACGAAATTTTGCATAAAAAGCCAGGGTTCTACAAAAAAGGTTCTTGCGAAGGTGGCGCGATGGTGATATAATCCAAATAGATGAATGATAAAGAAATTTGCTGTCGCTAATAACTCTCAGTTGTTGATTTCATAATTAAGAGGGGAGCGCTTACGGGGCGCTCCTTTCGCTGTTTGTGGAGCGCAAATACGATGCCGGTTATGGAGAGACAGCGGAAAAGCAAGGGTATGGAAAAGGGCGGCGATTATGATAGTGGCCAGAAATAGACGATAATGATGGGGCAGAAAAACTGATAAAGATGGAATGAAACAATCAATTTGACAAAAACAGTACGTTTTGAACGATATTCGACAAGAATTGTTGTTGCTAGATGAGGATGGAAGTGATAGGATATATATGAAAGCATACAAGTGGTAATCCTATGATTACAGGCTGCCCTGCCGGGCCTTGTCGGCAGTTTTGCACTTCTAAACTCAATTCAACCCTGTATGGAAAGAGAGGTATCACCAAGAGGTATCTCTCTTTCATTTTAGGGGAGAAATAAGATAAAACTGGCAAAGGAGGGGCGGCAGCGTTCCTCTCTTTGCCGACTGCGCCGAAAGGCGCTTTTTTAATACAAAAAAGGAGAGGCACGGCCATGGAGGTAACGAGAAAAATATCTCTGAAATACGGGAAGGACACAGTGACCCTGCGGGTCAACCCAGACAGCATCACCCTGGACTATCCCCAGACCAGCAAAAAGTCAGATCTGCTGGAAGGGGGATACCTGACCATGGGGGAAAAGGGATTGATGACTGTGAATATTGAAACTTTTCTTCCGAATGACGACTCCGTCTTTGCGGGAAACAACCCGGCGCGCACGATGAGCGCCACAGTCAACCTGCTACGGGATTGGAAGGAGAAAAAGCGGCAGGTCTGCGTGACCATACAGGGCGTATGCACCAAATACTGCTACATCACAAGCTATTCCACCACCTACAAGGAGGGAGACGAAGACGTCTATTTCAAGCTGGGGCTGACGGAATACAGAAAGCTTTCGGCAGAGAAGGTGGTTCGCAAGCCGGCGAAAAAGCCGGAGACGGAAATGCAGGTCTACACCGTGAAAAAAGGCGACAACCTGACGAAAATCGCCCGGCGCTTTGGCACGCGCTGGGAGAATATTTATGCAATTGCGGAGAACAAAAAGGTAATCGGCTCAAACCCCAACCTTATCTTCCCGGGGCAGAAGCTGAAAATTCCTGCGAAATGAGGTGACAGGATGAGCAGCGGGAAAAGCTGGAGAGTGCTCATAGGGGACGCGGATGTGACGGAATTTGTGGAATCGGTGACGTGGAGCGGCGATTTGCAGCAGGCCTCCCGGACGCTGAACGTCAAGCTGGTGCGGGAGTGCCGGCCGGACGTGGGGGACGGCGCCTCCTTCTACTACCAGGGAAAGCGGCTTTTTACGGGAACCGTCACTTATGTGGACATGGATGCCTGGAACAACAGCGTGGAATGCAGCGACAGGGGCATCTATCTGGCGAATAATTATACGTTTAAGGAGTATAAGGGGACGCCGCAGAGCATCGCCAAAAAGGTCTGCGCTGAGTTTGGCGTCTCCACCGGAAACCTGGCTCAGAAGAGCAGCACAACCAAGGTGACCTCCACGGGGAACCTCTCTGCCTTTAAGGTCATTGAGGAGGCATACGAGGGGAAGCGAAAGGGCGCAAAGCAGTATCTCTATCTGTTTTGGGACGGAAAGCTGACCATCGAGCCGGCGGGCAGCGAGACGGTGGCAGACCTGGACATCGAAATCCTGACGGCAAGGCGGAGCCGGAGCATCAAAGGCATGGTCAACAAGGTAGTCATTTTAAACGACAAGAGCAAACAGAGCGGATACGTGGAAAACGCGGCAGACAGGAGCAAATACGGCACCTTTCAAAAGACCTATAAAAAGGAAAAGGACAAAAACGCCAGGACAGAGGCGAAGGAGTCTCTGGTGGGGCTGGAGAGGACGGGCAGCATCACATGCCTGGGCAACCCGGCCTGCATCGCGGGGAAGGCGGTGAACGTGACGGAGAAGCGGACGGGCATCTCTGGCGCGCAGGTGATTAAGAGCGACAAGCACACATTTACCTCAGCATCCTACGAGATGAGCCTGGAGTTTTACTACAGTTCATAGAAAAATAGAAATGATTCAATAAAGGAGGAGCGGCATGATAAAACCGGAGGTAGAGCTGCTGAGCATTTTGCAGGAGGAGGGCGCTGCCCTGAACCCGGGGACCATTGAACTGGCCCTGGTGGAGCGGGCCTTGCCGCCCAGGCTGGCAGTGGGCGGGGCGTACATTGAGGACGAGGTGAAGAAGCTGGCACAGGCGGAGTTTGCCGCCGGAGACACGGTGGCCGTGCAGCTGGTAGAGGGGGATTACCTCATATTAGGAAAGGTGGTGAAGGCGTGATTTTTCCCGACGCACTGGACGAAACCAGGACGGAGACGGCAGAGGAGCTGCCCGTCCCCATGGACTGGGCCATCAACTTTGAGACGGGGGAGCTGGATTTGAAAAACGGCCGGCCCTACCAGGTGGAGGGCATTGAGGCCTTGAAGGTCTGGGTCTGGAAGACGCTGAAAACGCCCAGGAACGTATACGAGTATTCAGCGGACATTGGGCAGGAGTTTGACGAGCTCATCGGCACCACAGACTACGACCTGGCAGAGGAAAGCCTGGCATTTCTCATTCAGGATGCCTTGGAGGTGAGCCCCTATATTTTGGAGGTAGACGGCTTTTCCTTTGCCAGAAGGGGGAGCATATTTGAGATTGGCTTTACAGTCAACACAGTTTACGGAGATTTTGAAGAGGAGACGGAGGTGGAGCTATGAGCACCTATGAGACCATGCGGGCCCGCCTGCAAAATGCGGAGAATCTGCTGGAGGGCAGCTTTGCCCTGGACAATCTGGCGGCAGTAGCGGCAGAGCTGGACAGGATTGAGGCCCTGGGAATTGACTACATGCCCAACCGGTTTTTCCCCACCCTGGCGGAGGGGGACGACCTGACGCGGGCGGCGGCTAACTTTGGCGTAGAGCGGCGGCCGGCGGCCTGCGCAGAGGTGACCCTGACCATTTTGGGCGACCCGGGCCAGGAGATTGGGGAGGACGTAAAGGCGGCGGCAGGAGAGATGATATTCGCCTGCCGGGAGACGGCCGTAATTCCGGCGGACGGCGCGGTGGACGTCTATGCCGTCTGCGAGACGGCAGGCAGCCAGGGCAACGTGGCGGCGGGGGCAATCGACGAGTTTGTCACGGCCTATGAGGGGCTGACCTCAGTGACCAACGCAGGCCAGTCCTACGGCGGGGCGGATGAGGAGAGCGACGAGGCCCTCCGCAGCAGAGTGCTGGCGCGATGGCAAAGCCCCTCTACGGGCGGCAACCGGGCGGACTATGTGAACTGGGCCATGGAGGTCTCCGGCGTGTTTCGCGCAAGGGCCTTTAACCCGTCGGCGGGAAACGTAACGGTTAGCGTGGTGGCTGCCGGAAACACAGAGGCGGGGGAGGAGCTGCTGGAAAGCGTAGAGGCCCATATTGAGGAGAACAGGCCCATTGGCGCCAACGTCACTGTGGAGAGCGGGGAGGCGGTGGTGCTAAACGTGGCTATCCAGGCGGAAATCGACGAAAGCCGCACAGCCCAGAGCATCCAGCAGGAGATTGCCCAGGCCCTGGAGGCGTATATTGAGAGCATCAGCTTTGTGGAAAACCGGGTCAGTTATCTGAAAATTGCAGACTTGCTCTTTGTGGAGGGCGTGTTGGACGTGGTCTCCTACACCATCAACGGATCGGATGATTCCATCACGCTGGAGGAGACCCAGTTTCCCCAGCTGGGGGAGGTGACGGTCAATGGGGCTTAGGCAGAACATTCCCGCCTTTGTGGCGGACATCCCACAGATGGCGGATCTGATGGACGCAGAGCAGCCTGAGGTGGAGCGGATTGAGCAAAAGGCAGACGACATGCTGGAGGAGTTTTTCACCGCCACCTTTACGGAGGAGACGGCCCGATATTGGGAGGAGTTTTTGGGATTTTCCTATGCGCCGGACTGGGAGCTGGAGCGGCGGCGGGAGAGAGTTCGCTCCCGACTGATCTCCCAGCGGCGGATGACGAGAGCCGCCTTTCAGGAGGTGGTGGAGAGCATGGCCATGACGGAGGTGGAGCTCTACGAGGATGCGGACAACAGCACGGTGACCATAAAGTTCGTGGGAATCTATGGCGTCACGCCCTATTTGGAGGACGTCATGGCGGAGGTAGAGCAGATTCGACCCTATCATTTGAAGATTCTCTACGAATGGGTGTTCGTGCGCCATAGCCAGCTCGGGGCCATGACCCACGGAGCACTGGGTGAATACACCAATGAAATGATTCGAAACGGGGAGGTTTTGGAAGAAGAATGAACCAGACGACCAATTTCGGCCTGAAAAAGCCGGAGCAAAGCGATTATTACAACATAGACGACTTCAACGCAAACGCGGACGTCATTGACACGGAGCTGGCGGCGCGGCTGAAGCAGTATCCCTATCTGACGGATGTGACGGGCTTTACTGCCAGCATGACGACAAAGGCGTTTTTAGAAGCCATGCCGGCGCACAGCAGCATCATAGCCATTGGCAACGAGCAGGCAAATTTTTCGGACGCGCCAACAACCTACGGATTATACCACTTCATCAAGGGCTCCAACGACAACTACATGGTGGGGAAATGCTACGGAATCGGCCAAAGCGGGGAGTATTTCTACGCCTGGAGCACCACCAACGGCAACGGCCTGGGATGGGTGAAGAACGTCAAAACGGGGGACTTGAGCGCCTATGTGCCCATGGCAGGGGTCAGCTACACCAACCCCATGACGGGGCCCATCTTTATAGACCAGAACGGACAGGACAACGTATGCAGACTGGGAATCTATCATGGGGCGGAGCACGACTTTGTCAGCCTGGCCATTTGCCCGAGGGGCCAGAACACCCAGCTGAACCAACTGCTCATCTACCCGGACGGGACGGCCAAGGTGGGGAATACAGGCATTATCATCACCACGGATAAGGTGCATAAAACCCTCTGGACGGGAAGCTGGAGCAGCGGAAATATTAGCGTGCCGGGATTTTCGGACTATAGCCTGTTTGAGATTACTTATGATAACAAGGGCTCTAAGACTCTGGCCATGAAGCATGG